>JAFZPN010000013.1 GCA_017550315.1 Clostridia bacterium | reverse complement strand
GAACCCGAACCGGAACCTGAGCCGGAACCCGAGCCTGTCGTTCAGCAGCCCGAACCCGTTCAGCAGCCTGTGACCGAGCCGGAGCCGCAGCAGACCTGGACACCGGAACCGCAGCAGACATGGACGCCGGAGCCTCAGCAAACCTGGACACCCGAACCTCAGCAGACGTGGACGCCGGAACCGCAGCAAACCTGGACGCCCGAGCCTCAACAGACCTGGACGCCCGAGCCCGAGCCGCAGATCCCGGTCGTGACCGAACCGGAAACGCCCGTCGTGACCGAGCCCGTGACGCCCGTTGAACCCGTACCGGAGCCGGAACCTGAACCCGAGCCTGAACCGGAGCCCGAACCCGAGCCGGAACCCGAGCCGGAGCCGGAGCCTGAAGAGACCGAAGCGCCCGAGAAACCCGGCGGATGGGTCTTCGGGCCGTGAGGAGGGTGAGCCGATATGAAAAAGTCGATTTCGAGCATCTTCAAGGAAGGGATCCTGACGAACAACCCGACGTTCGTGCAGCTCCTCGGCATGTGCCCGACCCTCGCGACCACCACGTCGGTGGTGAATGCCCTCGGCATGGGCGCGGCGGTCATCGTCGTACTCTCCTTCTCGAACCTGTTCGTCTCGCTCCTGCGCAAGATCATCCCGAAGCAGGTGCGCATCGCCTCCTATATTGTCATCATCTCGGGATTCGTGACTGCCGTGGAACTCCTGATCAAGGCGTATTTCCCGGCGATCAACAAGGCTCTCGGCCTGTTCATCCCGCTGATCGTCGTCAACTGCATCATCCTCGCGCGCGCGGAGTCCTTCGCCTCGAAGAACGGACCGATCGAGTCCTTCCTTGACGGCATCGCCACGGGCATCGGCTTCACGCTCGCGCTCACCTGCATCGCCTTCGTCCGCGAGCTGATCGGCACCGGCGCGCTCTTTGCGGCAGCGGACGGCTCCGGCAGCATTCGGATCCTCGGCGACTGGTACAAGCCCGCGACGATCTTCCTCATGCCGACCGGCGCATTCCTGACGCTCGGCTGCCTGATCGCGCTCGTGCAGAAGATCCAGTACACCTCCGAAGACCGTGCGAGAAGACGCCGGATCGAACTCGACGCCATCAACGGCGGGTTCCACGAGACGCTTATGCGCGATCCCGTGACCGGCAAGATCGTCCGCCGTCCGGCTCTCGTCGAAGGCCCCGCAGAGGCCATCACGGCTGAACCCGAAGAACCCGCCGCATCCGAAGAAAAGGCGGAGGACAAGCCGGCGGAAGAGAAGCCTTCCGAAGAAAAGCCGGCTGACGTTCTGCTCACGGAAGAGAAACCCGCAGAAGAGAAACCCGAGGAAGAAAAGCCCGCAGAAGAGAAGGGAGGAGAGACGGAATGAACGCGATCTTCATGATTATGTTCACGGCGATCCTCACCCAGAACTTCATCTTCTCCCGGTTCTACGGCTGCTGCCCGTTCCTCGGCGTGTCGGACAAACCGTCCACCGCGCTCGGCATGGGCATGGCGGTGACCTTCGTCATGACGCTGGCCTCCGCGGCGACGTATGCGGTCTATCACTACCTGCTCGTCCCCTTCAACCTGGAGTACCTGAAAACCATCGCCTTCATCCTCGTCATCGCGACGCTTGTGCAGTTTATCGAAATGTTCCTGCGCAAATTCGTTCCGGTGCTGTATTCGGCCCTCGGCATCTACCTGCCGCTCATCACCACCAACTGCGCGGTCCTCGGTGCGGCACTGGTCAACATTGAGGAAGGATACGGCTTCGTCGAAAGCGTCGTGTTCGGCTTCTCGGCCGCGCTCGGCTTCACGCTGGCGATCTGCATCTTCGCGGGCGTGCGCGAGCGGCTGAACTTCGCCGATCCGCCGAAAGCCTTCCGCGGCTTCCCGCTGCTCTTGATCTCGGCGGGACTGGCGGCCATGGCGTTCTCCGGTTTTTCCGGCATGAGATTCTGATTCGACACTGACTCGATACTGATAAGGGGGAGTTCCAGATGGAACACATCTACATCCCGGTACTGATCTTCATCGGCCTCGGCTTGCTCATGGGAGCTCTGCTCGCGGCGGCGTCCCGGATCTTCGCCATCCCGAAGAACGAAAAGGCGGAAGCCATCAAGGAATGCCTGCCGGGCGCAAACTGCGGCGGATGCGGCTATTCCGGATGCGCGGCCCTCGCGGAAGCCATCTCGAAGGGCGAGGCGAAGGTCAACGCCTGCACCGTCGGCGGTGCGGAGGTCGCGGGCAAGGTGGCCGAAATCATGGGCGTCGAGGCGGCTCACACCGTGCGGATGCGCGCGCAGGTCATGTGCTCCGGCACAAGCGAATACGCGAAGAAGAAGTATATCTACGACGGCGTCCCAGACTGCATCGCGGCATCCCGGATCGGCGGCGGCGATAAGCTCTGCAAGAACGGCTGCATCGGCCTCGGCACCTGCGTCAAATCCTGTCCCTTCGAGGCGATCTCGGTGGTGCAGGGCGTCGCGGTGGTCGACTACAAGAAATGCCGCGGATGCGGTGTCTGCGTTTCCGCCTGCCCGAAGAGCATCATCCGCCTGATCCCCTTCGACGCGAAGCACTGGGTCGGCTGCATGTCCGTCGACGACGGCAAGAACACGCGCAAGGTCTGCGACGTCGGATGCATCTCCTGCAAGCTCTGCCAGCGCAACTGCCCCGAAGGCGCGATCGTGGTCGACAGCTTCGTCGCGCACATCGATTACGAGAAGTGCGTCGGCTGCGGCAAGTGCATCGAGAAGTGCCCGCGCCATATCATCTGGTCCGGCGAGCGGCAGGGCGAATACGGCCTCGTCATCAAGCGCGTCACCCCGGAAAACGCCGACAAAACCAAAGCTTCCTGAATATTTTCACCCATGAGGGCGGGTCCCGTTCATCGGCGGCCCGTCTTTTTCTTTCGCCGGAATGCACAAACAAAATGCCGCCGATTTGTCTGTTCCGCCAAATCGTACCAAACGGACGAAATTTCAAGCGATCCCCCTTGAAAAAAGCGGTGGATTCGTCTATGATATGCAATGGAGAGGTTTGCTCTCACGAAAACAAGACATTAAAAACCGGAGGTATATCCAAAATGAGTGCACTTGACACCATCAGAGTCGGTATCATCGGCTGCGGCGGTATCGCAAACGGAAAGCACATGCCTTCCCTGAAGAAGGTCCCGGGCGTCGAGATGGTCGCGTTCTGCGACATCATCATCGAGCGCGCGGAAAAGGCCGCGAAGCAGTACGGCACGGAAGACGCGAAGGTCTATGAGGACTACCGCGAGCTTCTCGAGGACAAGACCATCGACGTCGTCCACGTCTGCACCCCGAACCGCGCCCACAGCTTCATCACGGTCGACGCCCTCGAAGCGGGCAAGCACGTCATGTGCGAGAAGCCGATGGCGATCAACTCCGCGGAAGCGAAGAAGATGCTCGACGCGGCGGAACGCACCGGCAAGCTCCTGACCATCGGTTATCAGAACCGTCAGACCTCCGCTGCCCTCTTCCTCAAGGAAGAAGCGGATCGCGGCACCTTCGGCGACATCTATTTCGCGAGAGCGTTTGCCGTACGCCGCCGCGCGGTTCCGACCTGGGGCGTGTTCCTCAACGAGTATGAGCAGGGCGGCGGTCCTCTGATCGACATCGGTACCCACGCTCTCGACCTCACCCTCTGGATGATGAACAACTACAAGCCCAAGTACTGCGTCGGCACCACCTACCACGCCCTCAACAACGACACCGAACAGGGCAACGCGTGGGGCGACTGGGATCCCGCGAAGTTCACCGTCGAGGACTCCGCGTTCGGCTTCGTCGTCATGGAAAACGGCGCGACCGTCTCCCTTGACGCAGCCTGGGCGCTGAACACCCTCGAAGTCCGCGAAGCGTGCACGATGCTCTGCGGCACCAAGGCCGGCGGCGACATGATCGACGGCGTCCGCATCAACGGCATCCGCCAGAACCGTCAGTATGTCTTCCGCCCGAGCTTCTCCGCAGGCGGCGCGGCGTTCTACGAAGGCGCATCCGACAACGATCCGTCCGCGAAGGACATGGCGCAGTGGATGGCGACGGTCCGCGGCCAGAAGGCGGCTCCGACCGTTCTTCCCGAGCAGGCCTACACCGTCACCCGCATCCTCGAAGGCATCTACACCTCCGCCAAGACCGGCGATATTTACAGATTCTGATTCCCAACGAAGCGCGGGGGAGGGGCTGACTTCTCCCTCGCCATTTTTAAAGGAGAACTTTCATGAAAATCTGCGTCTGCGAAAACCTCAACGCGAAAAAGCCGCTCGATCAGTCCCTCACCGAACTGAAAGCGGCCGGCATCGAAGCGGTCGAGATCGGCTGCGGCGGCTATCCGGGCAACGATCACGCCAACGCCGAGATCCTTCTGAACGACGATAAGGCGTTCAATGAATGGCTCGATACCTTCAAGCGCCACGACATGCTCCTCGCCGCGCTGTCCGTGCACGGCAACTGCGTCCATCCGGATCCCGCCGTCGCGGCATCCTTCGAGAAAGACTTCCGGAACGCGATCCTCCTCGCCGAAAAAGCGGGTCTCGATACCATCATCACCTTCTCAGGCTGCCCCGGTGACGCACCCGGCGCGAAGTACCCGAACTGGGTCACCTGCCCGTGGCCGGACGATTTCCTCAAGATCCTCGACTATCAGTGGAACGACGTCCTGATCCCGTACTGGAAGGAAGCGGCGGCGTTCGCCGAATCTCACGGCGTCACCAAGATCGCGCTCGAAATGCATCCCGGCTTCTGCGTCTACAACACCGAGACGCTTCTGAAGCTCCGTGCGGCGGCCGGTCCCGTCGTCGGCGCGAACTTTGACCCGTCCCACCTCGTATGGCAGGGCATGGAGCCCGCCGCGGCGATCCGGATGCTCGGCGACGCGATCTATCACGTCCACGCGAAGGACACGAAGGTCGACGCGATCAACACCGCCCGCATCGGCGTTCTCGACACGAAGCACTACGGCGACGAGATCAACCGCGCATGGGTCTTCCGCGCGCTCGGCTACGGCCACGACATCGCGTGGTGGAAGGATCTCGTCTCGAACCTCCGTCTGGTCGGATACGACGGTGTCCTTTCCATCGAGCATGAGGACAGCCTCATGACCACCGGCGAAGGTCTCTCGAAGGCCGTCGCGGTCCTCAAGGAAGCCATCATGAAGGAGCCGAAGCCCACCACCATGTCCTGGGCCTGAGATTTTGCTTCCCGTATGGCGCATTTGAACGGCAAGTGCAAAAATTGTTACAAATAACAAGGTTTTTCACTGTCCCGGGGACTTGTATTTTCCGCGGAACTATGTTATAATGCACTTGTTAACACCCCTCGGAGTTGTTACATTTCATCTTAATTCATGGAGGAAAACATGAAGAAAACTCTCTCTCTTCTTCTCGTGGGTCTGTTGGTTCTCGGCATGACGGTGAACGTCTTCGCACTGGACGCTTCCGAAATTCCGGACAACAAGAACTTCAAGCCCATCGAGGAACTCGCTCCCGACGATCTCGCCGATATGTTCGGGGACTCCTATCCGTATTCGGTGGACTATGAATGGCCGCCGGTCAAAGACGGTGAAATCATCAAAGGTACCGTCGTCGCCTCTTACGACGAAAACGGCAGCCACTGCTGGAACAACGGTACGGACAACGCCTCCTGTGCGTTCGACGGCGACACCGTTTCCTTCTTTGACCCCTACACCGGCGGTAACGGCGAGCACACCTATTCCTGGTGCGGCCTGCTGCTTGACCAGCCCTATGAGCTGACCGAAATCCGCATCTGCAACCGCTCCGGTCAGGAAAAGCGTATCTCCGGCGCGGCGATCCAGGGCTCCAATGACAACGGCGAAACATGGCACAACATCGTCTATGTCGACCCCGCCATCTACGGCAAGAGCGGTCTTCTGACGAACGACTACCATGTCTTCACTCCCGAACCGGTTCAGGAGTACATCGACGCGAACCTTCAGTACATGGATGAAAGCCTCGCTGACTTCTCGGTTTACTGGGTCGGCACGGGTTCCTACAGCCTCTACCGTTACGTCGCGATCGAATCCGAACACGGCGACTGCGCCGAAATCGAGCTTTACGGCCACCCGAAGGCTGCTTATGTCGGCGAAGAGAAGCAGATCGTCACCGCTGAGAAGAGCGATGCGGAACACTACGTCGATGCGATCGACTATGTCGGCACGCCCAATGTGACGGCTGACGGTTCCGTCTCCGGCAAGGTTATCGGCGGCGGCGGCGCGTGGTCTGACACCGCTTCCTATGAAAACGCATGGGACGGCGACGGCGCCACCTACTACGATCCCGCTGCTGCGGGCCCGGCCTGCTGGACCGGTATTCTCGCCGACCAGGCGACCGTTCTGACCGAAGTCCGCGTGATGCCTCGCGTAGACTGGAACGACAGAACCGCAGGCGCTGCCATCCAGGGTTCCAACAACGGTACCGAGTGGACAACGCTCGCATTCTATGACAAAGCGGATTGCCTTGCTTCCGATGCGGGACAGGAATACATTTCCAAGACCGTGGAAGGCGCGGCTGCTTACTGGATGTTCCGTTACGTTTCGATCGGTTACGAAGCCGGTACGGACGCGGAAGGCAATGCCTATGACGGCGGCACCAGCCACGGCGACGTCGGCGACATCCTCCTCTTCGGTACGGCAGGCGAAGCGACCCTCGAATATGAGGCTCCCGCTGCTGCGGCCGGCGATCTTCTGAAGTGCGACGGCAAGGAGTACGACGAAGCGGCTGCTGCTGCGAAGGGCATCGGCTCCAAGCCCATCACGGCGTATGAATTCGTCGAAGGCGCGGACATTCACTTCGGCAACGAAGGTCCGGAAAATCTCTGGGACGACGACGTCACCACGAAGTTCTGCACCGACGGTTTCCCGGCATGGTCCGTTGCGCAGGTCGACGGCAAGTACTCGATCAACGGCATCATCATGGCGACCGCGAACGACAACTCCTCCAACCCGGGCAGAGCTCCCGGACAGTGGACGATTTACGGTTCCAACGACAACGCGGGCTGGGATGTCATCGCCACCGGTGACGACACCTTCTTCACGGAAGTTGCCGGCGACGTGGACTACACGTTCTTCGCCGCTGCCATCGAGCCCACCGCTGCTTACTCCTACTTCAAGTTCGAGTGCACCGGCACCCCGATCAACCTGATGCAGGTTTCCGAAGTTGTCCTCTGCTCCGCCGATGCTCCCGAAGCTGCCGCTCCGGTAGAAGAGAAAGTGGAAGAGGTCAAGGAAGAAGTCGCTGAGGCTGTCGAAGAAGTCAAGGAAGACGTCACCGAAGCTGCTGAAGCGGTCGGCGAAGCTGTCTCCGAGGCTGCGAACGACGCTGCCAACGCGGTGACGGACGCTGCCAACAACGCGGTGGAATCTGCGAAGTCCGGCTGCGGTTCCTTCATCGGCGGCGGCCTGATCGTCCTCGTGACGCTCCTCGGCTCCGCTTGGATTTCCCGCCGTAAATAAGCGCTGAAACAATCCATTCGTGGGAAGCCTTCCGAACGGGGGGCTTCCCCGAATCTTTTTGTCATGTATCCATACGAATTATTCTTCGGCATCACGCTCTATGAGGTGCTGATCGTCGTGGGCTATCTCGCGGCGATTCTCTGCTTCCGCCGCTATTCCGAAAAGATCGGCATGTCCGCGAAGCTCTATAACCTCGCGCTCGGCTCCGTCACCGCGGCGGCGATCGGCGGGTATCTCGCGGGCTACCTCTTTCAGGGGATCTACGACTGGCTCGGCGGCGCACCCTTCCGCCTCAGTGCTGCGACCGGCTCGACATTCCTCGGCGGTCTGCTCGGCGGTCTGGCGATCCTCTCGCTGGTCTACTTTGTCGGCGGACACTTTATCTTTCCGGATACCCGCGAACACGTCGCGCGTTTTCCCGACGTCATGGACGGATACGCCGCCGGACTCGCGCTCGGACACGGCTTCGGCCGCATCGGGTGCCTCATGGCGGGCTGCTGTCACGGCCTGCCGTCGGAGCACGGGATCTATTTCCCGGAGCTCGGCTACAAAGCCATCCCGACCCAGCTCTACGAGGCGATCTTCCTCTTTATCCTTGCCGCCGTCCTCTGGCGTCTCGTCACCCGCACGCGCGGCATCGGCCCCGCCGTCTATTTCATAGCCTACGGGGTTTTCCGGTTCACCCTCGAATTCTGGCGCGGAGACGACCGCGGAAAGACGGTGATCGACTTTCTCACGCCGTCCCAACTGGTCTCCGTCCTGCTCGTGATTTCGGGGATCACCCTTCTCCTCATGCACCGCAGAAGGGAGGGGAAACGTGACAAAACGTGACAGAATTCTCTTCGGCGCGGCGGTCGGCATCCTCGTCCTCTGCGAGATCGCGGGACGCCTCTTCCGCTCCGACGCGCTCTGGTTCCCGATGGCGGAGACGATCCTCACCCGTCTGATCGGCGCGGCGGTCTTCGTCGTCCTGATCTGCCGTATGGGATATGGCGTCCTCGGATCCCCGGATCTGCGCCGTCATCGCGCGGTACCGCTCCTCTCGCTTCTCGTCGCCGTCAACAATTTCCCGTGGATCGGGCTGTTCACCGGCAGAGCGCGGATCGATGCCTCTGTGGGAACGATCCTGCTCTTCGCCTGCGAGTGTATCGCCGTCGGCCTCTTCGAGGAGCTCGCCTTCCGCGGATTCCTCCTGCCGTACTGCCTGATGCTCACGCGCGGGCGACGCCATGCCGTGCTTCTCGCCGCCGTGCTCTCCTCGTCGGTGTTCGCGCTCGTGCATCTCGTCAATCTCTTCTCCGGCGCATCCCCGGGAGCGGTCGTCATGCAGATCGGCTATTCCTTCCTGATCGGCGGGATGTGCGCGTGCGTCCTCCTCGCCTCGCGATCCGTGTGGCCATGCGCCGCGATTCACGCGGTCTACAATTTCTGCGGGACCGTCGTGCCGCGCCTCGGCGAAGGGAACGGCTGGGATCCCGTGACGATCACGCTCACCGTCCTGCTCGGCATTTTTACGGCTTCCGTCCTCCTCCGTTTTCTCTGGAAGACGGACGAGCGGGAGACAGACTTCCTCTTCACGCCGTCCCAAACAAACTGAAAGCCGCTCACCGGGGAACCGATGAACGGCTTTTTTTCTGTCTTCATTTTTCTCCGCCGAACCCGCAGACGATCGTCCCGTCGGGGAGCAGGTCGAGGAGCGCGAAGGAGGCACCATAGAATGCCCCGACCGAGCCCGGGTTGATCGTGCGGACCGAGGTCCCGTCCGCAGCGTCGAGCGGCTCGTCGAAGGCCTCGTGCGTGTGCCCGTAGAGGAGGACGTCCGCTCCCTTCGATGCCGCGTAATTCACCGCGCCGCCGATCCCGGATTTGACGCCGTGCCGGTGACCGTGTACGAGCAGGAATCGGTGTCCGCCGAGATCGACGGTCTTCTCATACGAACCGCCCGCAAGGAGCCGGTAGCTGTCGCAGTTGCCTAGGACGCCGTAATACTGCGGCCCCGGATGCTTCGCCGCGACGCGCTCGAAATCGGAGTACCCGTCGCCGAGGAAGAAGACCGCCTCGAGGCCGTGCCCGACGTTCAGCCGGATCGCCTTGTCCATGAGGCCCGGGTTGTTGTGCGAATCGGAAAAAACGAGAATCTTCATGCTGCCTCCCGGATCGTGTGTCAATACACGCCGATCCTGAATAGGATGATAGGGAAATCGGGAAACGGAGGATTTGCCATGATAACGAAGAAAACCATCGATCAGATGCTCGCCCTGCCGGATGACAAGATGGCGGCGATGCTGAAGCTGGTGCTCTCGACCGCCGGCGCGGACACATCCGGGCTCAAATTTGACGAGCGGACGGTGCGGCGGCTGCGCGCGGTCCTCGGTGAGCTGACGGACGGCGACCTCGCGCGCATCTCGACCCTTGCGGAGCGTTGGCGTACGGGAGGCTGATATGGCGGAAGACATCGGCTCCATGGTGGAGAAGATCATCGGAAATCCGGAGTTTCAGACGCTCATCGGGGAGCTGCGCGTATCGTCATCGGGAGAGCAGCCGGACGCCGACGCGCTCATGAGCCGCCTCCCGGAGGTCATGGCCCGGCTCTCGCCCCTCCTCTCATCCGCGGAATCAGCGCCGGATCCCGGAAAACCTCCCGCGGACGCACCGGTCGTGAGCGGCGGGAAATTCAACCGCAAGAATGCCGAGCGGCTCCTCGCGGCGCTGAAACCCTATCTGCGTGCGTCGCGCTGCGGGATCATCGATAAATGCATGTCCGTCATGCAGATCGGCGATCTCATCGGCGCGGCGGGAGGGCTGGGCGCGCTCACGGGACCGCCGTCGGACGGATCGGGGGGAGGCAACGCGTGAATCTTGTCGAGGAGAGGGATATGTACACACGCCAGCTGAATCGCAAAAGACGTTACAGCCCGCCGCCGGGGTATGTGGGCACCGCGTTCGGAGCGGAACCGATGGAGGGCAAGGTCCACTCGCCCGATCCGTCTCTGGCCCCGGCAGTCAGAGCGGAAGTCCCGGAACCCGCCGTGCCGCGCGAATCCCGGCCTGAGCCGAGGGAGGATACGTCGGTGCTGCGGGATCTGCTCGGAGACCTGCGGGGACGGATCGGCGCGGAGGAGCTGATCTTACTCCTCGTGATGCTCCTCCTGGCTACGGACGGAGCGGGATCCGAGATCCTCCTGCTCGCGCTGCTCCTGTTCGCGGGCGGCGAGGAGGAGGGGTAAATCGAGGAGCCCGAGTGCTTCGCCGAGGATGGGCGGGACCGCCGCGATCGGATCGCTGTATTTGAAATCGAGCAGCGGAGGAGGCTCCGCGCCAATGCGGAAGACGAGGGAGAGCATCGTTCCGCGCGTATAGACGACGGCATCCAGATGCGTGAGATCCGTGAGGACGACCGCGATCCGAACCGCATCCCGGAAGGCGTCGGAGAGCCCGAACAGAATGCTCAGCCCGCTGCCGTCCGCGGAGAAGGGCAGGGATCGCGCCTCGGCGGCAAGTTCGATCTCGCGCACCATGCCGCACCGGGTCAACCGGACGCGCACCGTGTTGTCGACCGAGAGGCAGCGCAGGACGGTGATCATCGGCGTCAGCGCGCAGACGAGGGCCTCGACCGGCACGTCCGAGATCGGATGCGCGTCTCCCGTCGCATCTGCAAAGGGGATCTTCACGTCCGAGAAATCCGGATTCTTGGAAAGCTGGCGGATCACGGCGGAGAGCAGCTCGGCGAGATCGCAGCACCGGGTCCCGCACCGTTCGGAGAAGATCGCCCGGGCGAGCTGCGGCGTGCGGTTGACGAGGAGAAAGACCTCCGGCGAGAGCGCGGTGAAATCCGGGGAGCCGCCGTGCTTCAGATAGAGCAGCTCGAAGAGGATGCGGTTCACCGTGTCGGCATAATAGACCGACTTCGGCCCCATGTAGGGGAAGAAATCCGTGATGCTCCGCCCGAGAAAGACGAAGATCATCCGCGTATCGAGGACCGTCGCCCGCTCGCAGAACGCCGTGCGGAACGGACCGAGCTTCGCGCGCAGATGATATGTCCGGTAATCGGGCCGGTCAGAGGCAGAGGCGCAGAAGCGGTAGAAGTCCTCGCGGTCCCGGCTCAACAGCAAAAGGAAAGCGTGCCGGAGACTGTCCAGATCGGAGGTCTCCGGCACACAAGACAGGACTTCATGCTCCTCGCACAGGCGCGCATCGGGAGAGAAAACGAGGGAAGGGGGCGTCGGCGGATCGTCCGGCGTCCGCACCGTGCGGGTGGATCGTTTCATCACCAGCCTCCGTTCGGGTGCCAAACGCCGTAGCTGTCCATCCAGCCGGTCCAGTTGCCGTTTTCGTCGATGTACTCGGCGGGAGGCGTTCCGGTTACGATGCCTGACGAATCGGAGGTGCCGTCCGACCACACGTTCGGGTCGTACCAGTCGTCGCTTGTGGCGGTCCAGGTGTTTCCGGCCTGGGTATTCCAGTCCGTTGTGGTCTGGGTGTTCCAATCCGTTGTAGTCTGGGTGTTCCAATCTGTTGAAACCTGGGTGTTCCAGTCCGTCGTGGTCTGTGTATTCCAATCAGTCTGTCCGTTCCCGTCATTCCCCGACACGGTATTCCAATCGGTGACGGTCTCCTGATCCGTGACCGGGTTCTCCGTCGTCTGCACCTGCCATCCGGCGTCGGCGGGGACGGGCTCCTCGGGGGCTTCGGTTTCGTAGGTCTCGTTGGTGTTGGCGTAGGGATTCGAGATGCTCTCGGGGATCTGCGACACGGTGTCGGGCACGGGCGTCTCGGGTTCTTCCTCTTCGATCTCGCCCGAATAGGTCAGGGTCGAGGGCTTGACGTTTTTTGTGAAATAGTAGTTCCGCACGCCCCGGTCCTCGCAGGCCTGATACTCCGCCGCGACGCGATAGGCGTTCGTCTCATCGAGCACGACCCGCATGTTGTACACGGAGAAGGTCCCCTCGAGGGACTGGATCGTGTCGGATACGGTCTTGTACACGTCGTCCGGATTGCTCAGGGACGCGGTGGGGAAGCGGATGCCGAGGCTCGACGCGATCTGAGCGATCATCTGCAGCTGCATCGCGCCTTCGGAATCGAGGTAGGCCGCGGCGGGCAGCACGATCCCGAGACGGCATGCATCGCCGAGCGCTTCGCTGCAGTCGTTCAGATAGAGGCGCAGGCGGTTCGCGGTCTCGTAATCGAGGGTGCCGGAGAGGGACGGCGTCACGAGGATCTCCGTCACGCCGAAAGAGGCGAGCTCCTTCATGAGCGCGGCATCGGTCACGGCGTCCGCGGGGATCAGCGAGGCGATGATGCGCAGCCCGCGGGTCTTTGCCTCCCGGATCGCGTCCGTGAAGCGTTCGAGCGCGGCGCTGTCACCCGGCTGCATCCGCACGAGCGCGCAGACGGCGGGGGACTGATAGATCAGCTGGCCGTCCTCGTCGCAGAGGGAATAGACGACGGTGTTGAACGCCTCGGACAGCTCGTCGAGCTCCTCCCCGAGCGCGTCGGCGGACTCGTAGGCGAGGAGATCGATCCCCACCCCGCGGATGCTCGGCGCGTTTCCGACACTGCGGCTCTCGTCCGCGTCCTGACGCTCAAACGAGATCCCGGTCCCGCCCGTGGGGATCGGCGCGACCTCCGCAGACTGTACCTTGACGAGCAGATGATGCCCGACAAGGACCGTTCCGACGGTGATGATCGCCGCCGCCATGACCACGAAGAGGATGCGCAGGAGCACCGTCTTCACGGCGGGAGAGGTTTGTTTGTTTCTTCTGTATCGTTTCAAAATGCGTACCTGCCTCAGTATGTGGCTTCAAGCTGGAATACGGGATAATCTGCGAGTGCGGGGAGCTTTTCGACTCCTTCCGCGCGCAGGGCGGCTTCGCGTTCCTCGAGACGGATGTTGTACTGCCCGGTGATGTATTCGTCCGCGAGATCGTCGAAGTGTTCGTTCAGATAGCTCTGTTCTTTCTCGTAGCGCTTCAGGATGCTCCATCCGGCGTCGGTACGGATCACGCCGCTCGTCTCGCCGATCGCGAGGGAAAACGCCGCGTCCTCAAACTCCCGGTGATAGCTGCCGCGGGAGATGTAGTAGCCGTCGGGATTGTTGAACATGTAGAGGTCCCGGCCTTCCTTCTGGACGAGCGTGTCAAAATCTTCGCCGGCCCGGACGCGGTCGAGCAGGAGGTTTGCCGCCGTTTCGGCCTCTTCTTCGGTCATGTCTTCCGCCGTCACGAGGATCTGCTTCACCCGGACCAACTCGTCGCCCGCGAGGATCGCGCGCAGGGAGGCGTCGTCCGTCGGGATCTCGCCTCGCTTTTCCATCTCCGCGACCAGTTCCTCGGCGAGGACGTCGTTCCGGATGAAGAAACGGTAGACGGAATCGTTCATGTTGTAGGAGCGGAGGTATTCGACGTAGGCCTCGTAGTCGTTGTCGTATTCCTCGTAGAGCGCCTTCATCCGCATCTCGACGGTGTCGGTGATGTAGGCGTCGTCCGCATGGATGCCGTAGTCGTCCGCGAGGGAAACGGTCGCATAGAGATAGGCGAGCGCTGCACTTACGTCATGGTCGAGCTCTTCGAGAAGCGCCGCGCCGCCCTCACCGAGCCAGACGTCGGAGGATTCTCCGGCTTCGAGATCGCGCTTGTAGTTGAGCGCGAGATACCGGTACATCTCCATCGGGACGTCGTAGCCGCCGATCTTCATGACGGGCGTCTTCTCCGCCTTCGAGCTCTCGAGGAGTTTTTCGCCTTTCTTCCCGCACGAGACGGAAGCGAGGAGAAGCAGAACGGCGAGGAGCGCGCAGAGCACGCGGAACACGGTTTTCGGCATAGTACTTCCTTATCCAGAAAACATAATCATACACCCTACAATATAGCAGAAGAGAATGAACACAATATGAACGCCGCACATTTTTTGGGTGAACATCCCGGCACGCCCTGCCCGGAAGACGCCGGACGCAAAAAAACGGTTGCATTTCCGGGAGGCTTATGTTATAATAGAGCCAGAATTTCACGGGCTCGGGCCCTCAGGAGTCAGCATGGACGATTTTACCACGCGCGTCAGTCTCGCGAAGATCGTGAAGGACAACGGACTGAAAGAGGAATATATGCCGGACGAGCCGGAGAAGATCATGATCTCCCTCTCGGACGTCAACCGGCCGGGGCTCGTGCTCGCGGCGGGCTTTTACGATCATTTCGAGCCGAAGCGGATCCAGGTCCTCGGCAACGCGGAGACCATGTACCTCAAAAAGCTCCCGGAGGAATTGCGCAGCGAGCGCCTGACGGATTTCTTCAGCCGCCGGCCCTCCGCCATCATCGTCGCCCATCGGAACGAAGTGCTTCCGGAGATGCTCGAGCTCGCGTCCTATTTTGAGGTCCCGGTCCTTTCGACGCCGGAGAACACGAGCGACTTCATGGCGACCCTCATCGCCTATCTCCACGTTCAGCTCGCCCCGCAGATCACGCGGCACGGCGTGCTCGTGGAGGTCTACGGCGAAGGCGTGCTCATCACGGGCGACTCGGGCGTCGGCAAGAGCGAGACCGCGATCGAACTCATCAAGCGCGGCCACCGGCTCATCGCGGACGACGCGGTCGAACTCCGCAAGGTGTCCTCAAAGACCATCGTCGGACAGGCTCCCGACCTGATCCGGTACTATGTCGAGCTGCGCGGCATCGGCGTGGTCGACGTCCGCCGTCTCTTCGGCATGGGTTCCGTGAAGGAGACCGAGAAGGTCGACATCATCATCAACCTCGAGCCGTGGGTGCAGGGCAAGATGTACGACCGCATGGGGCTCGACACGGAATACACGGACATCATGGGCATCATGATCCCCTCGATCACCATCCCGGTCAAGCCCGGCCGGAACCTCGCCATCGTCCTCGAGATCGCGGCGATGAACAACCGCCAGAAGAAGATGGGCTACAACACCGCGGAGGAGTTCAACAAGAAGCTCCTCGACTCCATGGGCATGTCGGACGGCACTCTGTGAACGAACGGCGGCGGTCGGAAAACGGCTGCCGTCTTTTTTCGTCAAAATCGCGCAAATCCCGACACCGCGCCGCCCCGGGGTCTGTGCAACCGTGAGATTTTACGGCAAACGGTTCCGCAGCCTTGCAAAACCGCGCGGGATGTGTTATAATTTCCTTTGCGGAAAGATCGTGTATCTTCTGAGCAGAGTAGGCACTGCGGCGTCAAGTGCTGCCGGAACGGGGAGTTGTCCGGCAGACGAAAGCGATTGCTGCGGTCACAGTGCCGCATCCCGCTGTCATGAAAAGAGCGCAACCTCTCATCCATGTTCAGGCGGATTGTTTTCCATGTTTCCGCAACTTCATGGTGGGAGGTTTTGATGATGAAAAACAAGAAAAAGATCCCCCTGCGCGCGATGGTCGTCTGCGCCATGCTGACCGCCGTCGCCGTGGTGCTCGACCGCTTTGTCCCGGTGGTGTTCACCGATTCCCTGAAAGTCACCCTGACCTTTATTCCCGTGCTCGTCGCGGCGATCCTCTACGGACCGGCGGGCGGCGCCGTCGTCTGGGGACTGGCCGACCTCATCGGGGCGCTTCTGTTCCCGCGCGGGGTCTATTTTCCGGGCTTCACGGTGACGTCCGCACTCAAGGGCGCGCTGTTCGGCTGGTTCCTCGCGCAGAAGGGAGCGAAGTTCTTCCCCCATGCCGTGATCCCCACCGCCGTGAACAACCTCGTGATCGGACTGTTTCTCGATACGCTCTGGATCGCGATCCTTTACAGCAGCAAGACCTACTGGGGTTATTTCGTCACCCGCATTCCGCAGTTCCTTGTGATCGCGGCGATGAACCTCGTCTTCATCCCGCTCCTCTGGAAGCTCTGCGGATCGCTGAAAAAACACGTGAAACTCTGAGGCTGTCATGACGTACGAAGAAGCGCTCGCATACATTCATTCGGTGGACTGGAAGGGCAGCCGTCCCGGGCTCGAGCGGATCTCAGCCCTCACGGAGCGGCTCGGCCACCCCGAAAACAGCCTCCGTTTCCTCCACATCGCGGGGACCAACGGCAAAGGATCGACCTCGGCGATGCTCGCGTCCGTGCTCCGTTCGGCGGGTTACCGCGTCGGCCTGTACACCTCACCTTACGTGGAACGCTTCAACGAGCGGATCATGCTCGACGGCGAGCCGATCTCCGACGAGGACCTCGCGCGCGACACGGAGACCGTGAAAAACGCCGCGGAGGGCATGGAGGACGCGCCGACGGAATTTGAACTCATCACGGCCGTCGCCTTCGTGTATTACCGGCGCGCCGGATGCGATTTCGTCGTCCTCGAATGCGGGCTCGGCGGGCGCTGGG
>JAFZPN010000012.1 GCA_017550315.1 Clostridia bacterium | reverse complement strand
GGCCGTTCTCGATGTCGAAGACCAGGTCTGTTCCCGACCGCTTGACCGAAACGCGGAAGAGGGCGTCTTCTTCGCGCACGTCGCAGGCCGCCTCGCCGGTGACCGCGTATGCCCGGACGGTGAGCGCGCCGTCTTCATCCCGCATCGGGAAGAGGGTGTTTTCCTTCACGAAGAGCGGCAGGGAGAAGAAATCGTGCACCTCGCGGACAAACCGCCCGCCGCAGAGCTCTCGCCCGTCGAGGAGGCCCGTCCAGCGGCCCGCGGGGAGGTAATACTCGACGTCGCCCGATGCCGTGAAGACCGGCGCGACGAGCAGGGAGGATCCGAGCATGTACTGCGTGTCCAGATCGGCGCAGATCCGGTCGCCCGGGCACGCGAGGACCATCGGACGCAGCATCGGGACACCCGTGCGGTGGGTTTCGACCGCCTCGGCCCAGAGATACGGCATGAGCGATTCCTTCAGCTTCGCGAACTTCCGCAGCACGTCGACCGCCTCCTCGCCGAAAAGCCACGGGACGCGGTACGATCCCGAGCCGTGCAGGCGGGAGTGCGTCGAGAGGAGTCCGAACGCCGACCACCGCTTGTACACGTCCGCCGGCGCCGTGCCCTCGAAGCCCGAGATGTCGTGCGACCAGAAGCCGAAGCCCGACAGCGCGAGGGACAGCCCCGCCCGCAGGGATTCGTGCATCGAAAGGTAGTTGGAGTTGCAGTCGCCGCCCCAGTGGACCGGGAATTTCTGTCCGCCGACGGTGGCGCTCCGGGCAAAGAGGCAGGCCTCCCCGACACCGCGCTCCGCTTCGAGCAGCTCAAAGACGCATCGGTTGTAGAGGTAGCAGTAGTAGTTGTGCATCTTCACGGGATCGCTGCCGTCGCAATAGACCGCGTCCGTCGGGATCCGCTCGCCGAAATCGGTCTTGAAGCAGTCGACGCCGTCTTCGAGCAGCGTGCGCAGCTTGGATTGATACCACGCCCAGGCCGCGGGATTGGTGAAGTCGACGATCCCCATGCCCGCCTGCCAGAGATCGGTCTGCCACACGTCGCCTTCCGGGGTGTTGAGAAGATACCCGCCCTCCATCGCCTCGCGGAAGGTGGGGCTCTTCTGCCCGATATACGGGTTGATCCACACACAGACGTGTAGCCCGCGCTCGTGCAGCTTTGCGATCAGGCCCCGGATATCCGGGAAGATCGCCTTGTCCCACACGAATCCGCACCACTCATTCTCCCGCATCCAGTAGCAGTCGAAGTGGAAGACCGAGAGCGGGATGTCGCGCGCAAGCATCCCGTCGACCATCGAGAGGACGGTCGCCTCGTCGTAGGACGTCGTGAAGGACGAGGTCAGCCAGAGCCCGAAGGACCAGCGCGGCGGCAGGGCGGGGCGTCCGGCGAGCGCGGTGTAGTTCCGAAGCACGTCTGCCATGTCATCCCCGCCCACGACCATGAAGTCCAGCTTTTCACCCGGGACGGAGAACTGCACCCGCGTGACCATCTCCGAGGCGACCTCGAAGGACACGGCGTCGGAGGAGTTGACGAGCACACCGTAGCCGCGGTCCGTCACATAGAAGGGGATGTTCTTGTAGGCGATCTCCGTGCAGGTGCCGCCGTCCTCGTTCCAGCAGTCGACGACCTGCCCGTTCTTCACAAACGGCGTGAACCGCTCGCCGAAGCCGTAGACGTGCTCGCCGATGTCGAGATCGAGCTGGCCGCGCATGAAGGGGCCGTCCGGCGTTTTCATATACGAGATCATCGCGTGCCCGTACCGCTCGCCGACGGAGGTCAGCTTCCTGCCGTCGTGATAGAACGTGAAGGACGCCGGGTTCTTCGTGATGACGACGGAGGTCTTGCCGCTCGCAAAGGTGAGGGTATTCCCCTCTTCCGCATAGACCGGGTCGACGGGGATCTCGGTGAGCGCGAATTTCGGTTCCTTTTTACGCGAGCCTGCGAAGTGGACGGCTTCGATGCGGATGACCGCGGGAGCGGGGGCCGAGACGGTCAATTCGAGGATCGGACCGCCCATCGCGCGGTTGTCGTAACCGTAATTGACTGCGTAGAGGTAGAGGGATGCGCCGTCGAAGCGTGCCTCGCGGATCTGCACCGTATCCGACGCCTCGACGCCGGGCCGGTTCATCCAGTAGCCTTTGGTAAATTTCATGGGATCCTCCGGATGTGGGATTTGCTTCGATTATACCATATTTTCGCCCGGATTGCACCGGTTTTCGGAAAATCGCGCAGAAAAAGACCGCCGCGAGGACGGTCATGGGGTTCATGGATGCGGCGTCTTCTTCTGGATAAACGCCTGCGGGATCGCGGTCTTTTCGAGCTGGGAGAGGATCTCGAACGCGCGGGGGAAGCGGTCCCGTTCGCTGTCGGCGATCGCGGACAGGATCGTGGACGTGGCGCTCCCGAACGGGGACGGCGCGATCTCCCCGCACGACGCGAAATCGAGCAGGACGGAGCGGATCTCCTCGTCCGACGGATGGCCGAAGACGAAGAACGCCTCCGCCGCCCGCTCTGCCTCCTTCCAGCCGCTCTCACGGTCATAACTGCCCCCGCGCATCGCGGCGGTCATGGCGTCGAAGGCACGGTGATACACTGCGAGGAGGGTCTCTCGGTCCGGCGGCTCCGGGCGGGGCTCGTCGGAGGAGAACGTCTCGGCGGGTTCCGCTTCTTCGTGCCGCGCCTTGACTTCCGCGTGGACGTCGTCGAGGAGGGTGAGGATCGGCGCCATGCGCTCGTCGTCCCGGATCGCGTCGAACTCCGGCATCTGACGGATCGCGCGGGCATGATCCCCGGAATGCGTGCCGTGCTCCGGCAGAGCCCCTGCCTGGATGAAATGATGCCCCTCGAAAAGCAGCGACGTGCAGTGCACATCCTCGGCCCGGTCATAGAGGGCGACAAACCGCGCGCACTCCCCGAGCGCATGGAACGCCTCGTCGACCTCCCCGTCTTTCAGGGACAGGTGTGTGATCCGCCACCACGCCCCGGCGACGGTCAGATAGAACTCCGCATAGTCGCCGTTGTCCCAGAGCAGGTCGAAGAGCGCGGGGATCTTTTGGAGCAGCCGGATCTTCTCCTCCCGCGAGAAGTGCGTGCCCTGCGTCGCCTCATCGATGGCCTGCGCGATGCAGGATGTGGATTCGAGCGCCAGCTCACGGCACCAGACGAAACGGTTGTCGGCCTCCGTGAGGCGCATCATGAGCGCGTAGTGGTTGTGGGGGTCAAGCTGAAGGCCGACGGCGTGCCGGATCGCTTCCTTGTTCCGGCCGACGGCGGAGAGGGTCAGACAGATCTGGATGTCTGCGTGGGAGGCGAGACGGCGGTCCGGGCAGCGCTCCGCGACCCGCTGGTACAGGCGCACCGCTTCGGCGGCGTTCGCTTCCTTTGCCTCTCCCCCGATCGCGCACAGACAGGCGGCGGTCCTCATCATGATCTGCCAGTCCTCCGGGTAGAGCGCGAGGATCTTCCGGTAGACGGCAACGGCCTCCGCCGGGCGGTTCGTGCGGGAGAGGACGTCCGCCTGCTTTGTCATGTCGAGATACCGCGCGGTGTTGCGGATGTCGTCCATCCCGACGAGCTCGTCGAGGGAGACGCCGAAATACGCGGCGGTCGTGATGAGGAGCGGCAGATCGGGCATCCCGGCGCCGGTTTCCCACTTCGAGACAGCCTGTCCCGATACGCCGAGGTAACCCGCGAGCTCCTCCTGCGTCAGGTTTTTCGCCTTGCGCAGGTTTTTCAGGTTTTCCGAAAAGTGCATGTCCATCATCATAAGAAAACTCCCGTGTGAGGAAATCGGGAACCGGCCGGTTCTGACTTCATTGTATCACACGGGAGGAAAAAAGGCAATAGAGACGTCTTTGAGAATTCCTCAACGGAGCGTGGGAAAATCAGAGCTTCTGGATGGTCATGCCGCCGTCGACGCCGACGATCTGGCCGGTGGTGTAGCCGAGCGCGCCGTCCGCGAGGGCGAGGACCGTACGCCCCACGTCCTCCGGCTGTCCGATGCGCGGGATCGGGCACAGCCCTTCGGCGATCAGGCGGTCATACTTCTCGCGCACGCCCGCCGTCATGTCGGTTGCAATGATCCCGGGCCGCACCTCGTAGACGCGGATGCTGTATTCCGCGAGCCGATCCGCGTAGAGCGTCGCCGCCATGGACAGCCCGGCCTTCGAGATACAGTATTCGCCCCGGTTGACGCTGGAAACCGCCGCCGAGACCGACGTGATGAAGATGACCGCGCGGAAGGCGTCGTTCTCCTGCTCCGCCATGCGCCGGGCGATCTCCTGCGTGAGGAAGAACGTCCCGCGCAGATTGATCCCGAGCACGCGGTCGAAGCTCTCCTCGGTCATCGAGAGCATGTCCGCCCGCACGTTCGGCGCGACGCCCGCGTTGTTCACGAGCACATCGACCTCGCCGAGCCCCGCGAACGCCTCTTCGGCGATCCGGATCCGGTCGTCGTGCGAGGAAATGTCCCCCGCGATGTAGAAGGATTCCGGCGAGAGGCCTAAGAGCTCCTCCGTGTATGCCGCAACCGCAGAGGCAGGACGGGTCCCCACCGCCGCGACCGTGTAGCCGTGTTCCGCGAGGGCGAGGGAGATGCCCCGACCGATCCCGCGGGCCGCGCCGGTAACGACGGCGCATCGCTTTCCGTTTTTCATTCGGTACCTCCGCGTTGACGTGCTTCCCATTCTTTCCGGAAGAAGAGTTCCATCGGGGCGCGCGGTTCGGGCAGAAATCCGCCGCAGTCCCGGTAGCCGAGTTTGCGATAGAAATGCTGGGCCTCCTCGTCCGCCTGGGTGGAGACAAAGACCCGGGCGTATCCGCGCGCGCGCATCTCGTCCTCCCACGCCCGCATGAGGGCCCTGCCGATCCCGCGGCGCTGCCGGTCCGGTGCGACATAGAGGAGGTTACAGAAGGGGATCTCGTCCCAGAAGAGATTCCAGCGCAGGATCGCGGCGTCCTCTCCGTCCTCTTCGGCGACGAGAGCTTCGCCGTCCCGGATCTTGCGGGAGAACATCGCCTCCGGGAGGTGAGCGTCGAGGGAGAACCAGAACGCGCGATCGGATTCCCGCGCATGTCGGACAGTGAGCATGACAGCCTCCTCAAATCCCGCCGCCCATCGGATCGATCACGATCTTGCGGCAGGCACGGCAGTAAAAGGCTTCGACGGTTGATCCGGACAGGGACCATTCCGCGAGGACGACGGAGCCCTCTGCAAGCGGCAGAAATCTGGGCTTTCTGAACAGGGACCGCCGCTTCTCTTTCGTCCACACGATCTCATGCGGACTCTGGATCACGCCGCGCTCCATTTCGCAGGTGCAGTACGGACAGGTCATGATAATCCTCCCTCCTTCGGAAACAGCTCCCTGAGCATCGGCAGGTAGACCTCCCGGTCGCGGATGGGGCAGCCCGTCGCGTGCATTTTGCGCATCATCGCCGTGCACTGCGAGCAGGTGAGGCAGACCTTCGCGGGGTCGAGCGCGCCTTTTTCGAGGATGTCCCGCGCGAAATCGGGGTATGCGAACGCCATCCGTCCGAATCCCGCCGCGTCCGCCATGCCCTCCCCGACCGCGCCAGCCGCGACATAGGGGGCAAACGTCCGCAGATAGCTGTAACCCGTCCCGATGAGCGTGATGCCGGGGACGGTTTTCTTCATGTGCGCCGCCGCGTCGATCAGGCGGGCCACACCCGCGAGGCGCGGCTCCGGCGGTTCATAGCCCCCGTTGTCATAGGGGCGGTTGACGTGCGGGTTGTAATACGGCGATCCGAGCGTCATGTCGACGAGGCGGAGGCCGTTTTCATACATCAGACGGTACAGGCGGTCCGGCTCCTCCCAGTCGGGGGTGAGCGATCCGTCCCGGGCCATCCCGAAGCCCCACGGATGGGGGATCATCTCGACGGGTCCGAAGCGCGAGGCGAGCACGAAATGCCGGTCGCGGTGAACGGCTGCCGCGCGGATCGTGTCGAGGAAGAGGCGCGTCCGATTCTCGAAACACCCGCCGTAGCGTCCGGGACGGCTGTACGCCGAGAGCAGTTCGCTGAACAGGTATTTGTGACAGCACTTGATGTCCGCGCCGTCGAATCCTGCGTCCTTCGCCATCTTCGCCGCCGCCCCGAACTTTTCCGGAAGCGCATCGAGCTCTTCGTCCGAGATGACGGGCCAGTCGGGGGAGAGCGGCATCTTCTCGTTCATCACGGGATTGTGATATGCGATCACCGGGCGGGGCGTGTTGTCCGGCTTCGAGAAGCGGCCCGAATGGGTGAGCTGTAAAATCACGGGCGCGCCGTCCGAGAGCCTGTGCGCTTCTTCGGCGAGCCGTTTGAACGCGTCGAGGTTCTTTTCGTGGATCCAGAGCTGACCGGTGTTCGTGCGGCCTTCTTCGACGACGGCGGTCGCTTCGATCCAGCATAGGCCCGCGCCGCCCGACGCCATTCGCCGGATCCGCCGCATGGTCAGCTCTCCCGGCGCGCCGTCAGGGGTGGAATCGAAGCCCTCCATCGGGTGGATCGTCAGGGAACTATGCAGCGTCACGTCGGAATCGCCGACAGTCTTCTGCTCGGCGAGCGGCGCAAGATCGCGGGAATAGGGCAGGGCGACGCCGTCCCGTTTTTGCGCCGCGAAGAAGTCCTCTTCCGTGCGGTAAGAAAAGCGGGCGCCGCTCATGCCATGGTCTCCAGCATTTTTAGCGTGACGGAATACCGCGTCGGGAGCCCCGCGTCGAACGCCTCCCATTCCTCAAACATGTATTCCGCCATACGGTGGACCTCGTTTCCGATGGAACCCGCGATGTGCGGCGTGAGGAAGACGTTCGGGAGGGTATAGAGCGGGCTGTCCGCTGCCGGGGGCTCGGGCCATGTCACGTCGAGGACGGCGACCCGGGTGGGCATGTCAACGAGGGCTGCGATCAGATCGGCCTCCACGACCTGCGCGCCGCGTCCCGTATTGATGAACGCAGCGTGGGGCTTCATGCGGGAGAACAGACGCCCGCCGAGCATCCCGACGGTCTGCGGGTTGTTCGCGAGGTGGTTCGAGATCACGTCGCAGGAGGAGAAGAGCGTTTCGAGATCGGTCTTCGTCACGCCGAGCTCCGCCGCTTTTTCGTCCGGGAGGAAGGGATCATAGACGAGGACGGCGACCTTGCCGAGCGTGTGCAGCTTCTCGATCACCATTTTGCCGATCATGCCCGCGCCGACGATGCCGACCTTGATCTCGTAATTGCCGGGGAAATCCACCCCGACGCCGCGGTTGGGCCATGCGTTTCCGTCCGCCTGCCGGTGGAGTCTCTGGTAAAAGCCCTTCGCGGCGAGGATGATCTCGGCGAAGGTGTATTCCGCGACGGGGACCCCGTTGGCCGCCCATGCGGAGAAGACGGCGATCCCCTCTTCGAGGAATTCGCGCGCGAAGTGCTGCACCGATCCCGCGCCGTAGAACACGGCCTTCAGGTTCGGCAGGTATTCCCGGATCTCTTCCTTTTCAAAGTGCGGCATCCCCCACGTCGTGAAGAGATAGTCCGCGCGGGAGAGCACGTCCCGGTAGGTCTCCATGTCGCGCTTCGGGATGACCGCGTCGGTCTCGAAGCAGAGCGCAGCGTGCAGCCTGGCAATCACTTCGTCGGAATAGACGTATTCGATCCGTCCGGCATCGCCGAAGAAGAGCGCGTTTTTCATATCAGCCTCCGAAATTGAACCGTCCGAGATCCTCGAATTCGAGCAGATCGGACAGGATGGTGTTCGAGACGAACATGCCGGCGGGGGTGAGGGCCGTGATCCCGCGGCGGCGGATCATGAAGCCTCCCCGGACGAAGCGGCGGCATTTCTCCCCGTAGAGTTCGTCGAAGGAATACCCGAAGCGGCGGCTGAATTCATTCTCGTCGATCCCCGCGGTGAGACGCAGGCGGAGCATGACGTACTCCCCGATGCGCTCCCGCTCCCCGACCTCTTCGAGCTCGTCGGTGATGCGGACGCGGCTGTCCATGACGGTGACCCCCTCCACGTATTTCGCGATGTCGCGGGTGAAGGAGAAGCGGCTGCCGTGGAAATAGGAGTGCGCCGAGACGCCGAAGCCGAGGTATTCGTCGCAGTTCCAGTATTTGAGGTTGTGGCGGCACTGCCTGCCCGGGCGGGAGAAGTTCGAGATCTCGTATTGCAGGTAGCCCATGTCGCGCAGATACGCGATCGCCGAGAGGTACATATCGGCCTCCGCGTCTTCGTCGGGAAGGGTGGGCGCGATCTCGGCGTAGTTCTCGTAGAAGGGCGTGCCCGGCTCGATCTTGAGGTCGTAGAGCGAGATGTGCTCCGGCCCGACGCGCGTGAGGTAATGTAAAGTATGCAGAAGCGTGTCCGGCGTCTGTTCCGGGATCCCGAACATGAGGTCGACGTTGATGTTGTCAAATCCGGCGTCGCGCGCAATGCGGAACGAGCGGGCAAAGTCCTTGCGCGTGTGGATGCGCGAGAGGGCCTTGAGCTCATTGTCGTGCGCGGACTGCAGTCCCATGCTCAGCCGGTTCACGCCGAGGCGGCGCAGCCGGGTGAGGGTGGAATAGCTGACCGTCGCCGGATTGGCCTCGACGGTGAACTCCGTGTTTTCCGCGAGGGGGAAGATCTTCTTCATCGCGCGGATCAGGCGGAAGAGCTCCTCCGGGAGGATCGCGGTGGGCGTGCCTCCGCCGATGAACACGGAATCCGGCACATACTCGTCGCGGACGGCGGTGCGGTAGCTCTCCATGTGGGCGATGACGGCGTCGATGTAGCGGGTGACGATGTCCGGGGAGTCCGTCACCATGGAATTGAAGTCGCAGTAGGCGCACTTCGAGCGGCAGAAGGGGATGTGGACGTAGATCCCGAGCGGACGCGGACGGTTCAAGGATTCGTAGT
The DNA here is from genome assembly GCA_017550315.1 of Clostridia bacterium. GTDB lineage: Bacteria > Bacillota > Clostridia > Oscillospirales > CAG-272 > UMGS1696. The sequence goes on along the minus strand of JAFZPN010000012.1, from coordinate 30,414 downwards.
AATTCATAATCACTGATCGTCGTCGAGCTTGAGCACCGCCATGAAGGCCTCGGGGGAGACCTGTACGGAGCCGAGCTGACGCATTTTCTTCTTGCCTTCCTTCTGTTTTTCGAGCAGCTTCTTCTTGCGGGTGATGTCGCCGCCGTAGCACTTCGCGAGGACGTCCTTGCGCAGGGCCTTGACGGTTTCGCGGGCGATGATCTTCGATCCGACGGCGGCCTGGATCGGCACCTCGAAGAGCTGGCGCGGGATGTTGTCCTTCAGCTTCTCGGCGATCTTGCGGGCGCGCGCGTAGGCCTTGTCCGCGTGGACGATGAAGGTCAGGGCGTCGACCATTTCGCCGTTGAGGAGGAAGTCGAGCTTGACGAGGTTGGACGGCTCGTATCCTTCGAGCTCATAGTCGAGGGAGGCGTAGCCGCGGCTGCGGGATTTCAGGGCGTCGAAGAAATCGTAGATGATCTCGTTGAGGGGGAGCTTATAGTGCAGCTCGACGCGCTCCGTATCGATATACTTCATATCGATAAAGACGCCGCGCCGGTCCTGACAGAGGTCCATGATGCCGCCGACGTATTCGGTGGGGGTGATGACCGAGGCCGCGACGATGGGTTCCGCCGCCGTCTCGATCTCGTCGGGGGTGGGATAATTCGACGGATTGTCGATGCGGACGACCTCGCCGTTGCGCTTTGTGATCTCGTAGATGACGGACGGGGCGGTGGTGATGAGGTCGAGGTTGAATTCTCTCTCGAGCCGCTCCTCGATGATCTCCATGTGGAGAAGGCCGAGGAAGCCGCAGCGGAAGCCGAAGCCGAGCGCGACGGAGGTCTCCGGCTCGAAGGAGAAGGCGGCGTCGTTGAGCTGGAGCTTTTCGAGCGCGTCCTTCGTCTCGTTGTAGCGCGCGCCGTCCGCGGGGTAGATCCCGGCATAGACCATGGACTGGACCTTCTTGAAGCCGGGGAGCGGTTCCGGGGCGGGCCGGTCCGCGTGAGTCACGGTGTCGCCGACGCGGGTGTCGCTGACGTTCTTGATGGAGGCGGTGAGATAGCCGACCTCGCCCGCCATGAGCTCGCCCGTGGGACGGAGGCCGAAGGGATCCATGACGCCGACCTCCACGACGTCGAACTCGGCGCCGGTGTGCATGAGGCGGATGCGGTCCCCCGCGCGGAGCGTGCCGTTCATGACGCGGATATAGACCACGACGCCGAGGTAGCTGTTGTACACGGAGTCGAAGATGAGGCAGGAGAGGGGCGCGTCGGGATCGCCCGTGGGAGCCGGGATGTCGCGCACGATGGCATCCATGACGTCGGCGATGTTGAGCCCGGTCTTGGCGGAGACGACGGGGCAGTCCTCGGCGGGGATCCCGATGACGTCCTCGATCTCGGCCTTGCACTTGTCCGGCATGGCGGAGGGCAGGTCGATCTTGTTGATGACGGGGACGATCTCGAGATTCGCGTCGACGGCGAGGTAGGCGTTCGCGAGGGTCTGGGCCTCGATGCCCTGCGTGGCGTCCACGACGAGGAGCGCGCCTTCGCAGGCGTTGAGCGAGCGGGAGACCTCGTAGTTGAAGTCGACATGTCCTGGCGTGTCGATCATGTTGAGGGCATACTGTTCGCCGTCGGGGGCGGTGTAGTCGATGCGCACGGCGCGGGCCTTGATGGTGATGCCGCGCTCGCGTTCGAGATCCATGTTGTCGAGGAGCTGATCCTCCATATCGCGCGCGGCGACGGTATTGGAGAATTCGAGGATGCGGTCCGCGAGGGTGGATTTGCCGTGGTCGATGTGGGCGATGATGGAGAAATTGCGGATGTGCGCCTGTTTCTCAGAGTGGGACATGTGAAAACCTCATGCGCGCTTGGAGCGCGGATTCCAAAAATCTGCGATTATATTCAGAATATTATACCATATTCACGTGGAAAATACAAGAGTTATTTTGCGGGGATGCCCCCGCTGGCGCCGGGCAGTGCCCGGGGACAGGAGACGAACTCGCCTAAAGGCAAGTTCGTTCACCAATACAGAAAATGCGCATCTTACGGGTGCGCGCTTTTGTTAGGAGACGAAGCAAAAACAGGGAGAACGGATTGCCACGTCGCAGGTCTTATGACCTGGTCCTCGCAATGACACTTTTATATACAGTGTGTTTCCGTTTTAAGAGCGGGAACTGTGGTAAAAAATATGCGCTACCGCTGCAAATGCCTTTTTGCATAACACATCATTGTGTCATTGCGAGGAACGGACCCTCAGGTCCGTGATGTGGCAATCCGTACCCCTTCTCCGATATTGCCGCACTTTTCGCTCGTCTGTCAGCATGGAAATGCCGATCCTGCGGAGAGGCAAACGCGAAAAAGCAAGCCGAAGAAAAAGCCCCATGCCGTAAAGGCACAGGGCTTTGCGCGCATCGCCGCAGAGAGGCGTCCGATCAGTTCCCCATCTGTTCCGCGATCTTTTCGTTGTATTTTTTCAGAATCTTGTTTGCCATCTTCTCGTTGCGCTGCACCATGGACGAGACGTCCGTGGAGTACGCGCGGAGCAGATTCATGACGCCTTCGTTGTAGCCGCCGATCTCGAAATACCATCCGAAATCGTACGTCCGGCTCGCGAAGATGAGGTCGAGCATCCGCGCGCTCTCTTCGTCGCGGGACACCTTGTTCTGCAGGGTCTGCTCGTAGTATGCCGGGGTCAGCGAGTACATCGATTCATACGCCAGCGCCTCGGTGATCCAGCCCGCGCGGGCAAGACCGTCGGTGCCGTAGGAGTTCTTCGGGATCGAGTACAGGGAGACGGACCACGACGCCGCGCTGTTGTAGTAACGGTTCTGGGTCTCGTCATAGAGCGGGAGCGAGAGGATGCCGAAGTCGTCTTCCATGTCGCGGAAGGACGTCGCCGCGCCGATGTTCGCGAGGTAGAAGAGCGCGCGCCCTTCGCGGAAGGCGATCTGGCCCCAGTCCGCGTCGTAGCCGTTCCGCTGGTACGCGCAGGTCACGTCCTTATTGTACGCGTAAGCTGTGAACTTGTCGAACGCATTCACGAATTTCTCGCTGTACAGGGTGAGCTCGAGATTGCCGTCCGCATTGATCGTGCAGCACTTGATGCCGGAGGCGTTCACGATGCCCATCATGATGTCGTCCCAGATATAGATACCGTAAATGTCTTCCTTGTCGTTGATGTGGTTGCCGTCGTTGTCGAAGTCGAGGTTCGTGTCCACCGCCTCCGCGAACTGCCGGAAGTTGTCGATGGTCCAGGTGAAATTGTCCACCATCTCATAGAAGTTCGGCAGGTTGTAGGTCTCCGCCATGTTCTTGTTGAAGAAGTAGCAGAAGGTCGCCTTGTTGTCGCCGATGGAGAGGTCGCCGGTCATCTGATAGACCGCGTCCTTGAACGTGCATTCTTCGGTGCAGTACTGATCCCACCAGGGCTTCGTGAGGTCGAGGTTCTCGACCGTGAACAGGTTCGTCAGATAGCCTTCGACGAGGGCGTTGCAGGAGGAATAGCCGGAGAGGCACGCGAGGTCGTAGTCGTTCGTGCCGGCCTGGACCGAGGTGCCGAGGGGCTTCTGTCCTTGGCGGTTGTCCGCCGCGACCACGAGCGGGACGATCTCGCAGTTCGCCTTGTCCTGCACCGCGATCATGCGCTCGTATTCCGCGTCGTTCACGGGTTCGCCCGTGATCTCTTCGGCCTCGAAGTCGTTCGTGATGGTGTTGTGGATGAAAATGTTGAAAGTATAGGCGTCATAATCCGCGGGTGCGAGGCCGCTGTCGATGCGGGCGTTCGGATCGTCCGTCTCTTCCGGTTCCGCGGCGGCGGAGGGATCGGCGGTCGGCACGGGCGTCTGTTCTTCGTCCTCCTTGTTCGTCGTGTTGGAGCAGGAGAAGAGGGACAGGGCGAGGAGCAGAAGGGCGAGGAAGAGGGCGAGGTACTTTTTCATGAGATTCTCCTTTCTCGGTTCAAACATCGGTCAAAGGGGATGGCGGGTTGGGTCATTCGACGGGCTTGATATGATCCGCGTCATACGAGGCGACGGGGAGGGTGAGCTTGTCTTTCGGGCTGACGGGCGATCCGAGGACGGGTTCGTCGCCGTCCCACGAGATCGGCTGCGTCCACACGGACCGTCCGCCCCAGCCGGTGCCGGAGACGAGGTTCCCGTGATACACGATCCACGTCGTGCCGTCGTCCGCGGTCGTGAACGAGCAGTGGCCCGGCCCGAAGCAGGTGGAGGTCTTCTCGAAGACGGACGATTTCGACTTGGTCCAGTTCGCCGCGTCGAGGGGATCGCCTCCGCGCCAGGTCAGCTTGCCGAGGTTGTAGAAATCGGACCAGCTCCCGGAGGCGGAGTAGAGGATGTGGACCGTCCCGTCCTTTTCGAGCGCGATGGGTCCTTCGTTGATCGTCGGGCGTCCGCCGAGCTTCTCCCAGATGAATTCCGGGCGGGAGATCATCGTGCGCGCCGAATCGATCTCGGTCGGGCTCTTCATGTGCGCGATGTAGAGGTTCTGCGCCACGTTTTCGTCGCCTTCCCAGCCGGACCAGATGAAGTAGAGCTCCCCGTCGATCCGGGCGACCGTGCCGTCGATCGCCCATTTATCGGTCGGATCGGTGATCTTGCCGACCATTTGGAAGCTGTCCGTCGGCTTGTCCCCCGTGCAGGCGAGGACATACATGCGGTGATGATAGTTGTCCCCGTCGTCGGCCGCCACGTAGATGTACCATTTGCCGTCCAGCTTGTGCAGCTCCGGCGCCCAGTATTCCTTGGAGTAGAGCGTGTTCTCCGGCGCGGTGTAGACCTTTTTGCCGCCCTCCGCCGTGATGTGGGCGAGGTCCGCGATCTCGTTGACGCAGACGCCGTTGCCGCCGGAGTAGCAGTAGTAGTATTTGCCCGTGTCGGGATCCCGGATCACCCACGGATCCGCGCCGGACGGGCAGACGGGATTCTGGAAGGTGATGTTTTCGTAGGTGGGTTCGGCTTCGTAGATCATGATGTTCTCCTGTTCTTCGAGGACGCAGTCGCTCCCGTTCAGGGTGTCCCGGACAAAGACCTCCGCCGCCAGCTTCGTGAGGGCGGGGGTGTCGCCGAGCAGGACGATGCGCGTCTCGATGTTGGCGATGGCGAAGCGGTTCGGGCCGAGCTTTTCCCGGACCCGGGCGGTCGCGGCGTCCCGGTTGGTCAGCCCGACGCAGATCTCCGTCGGGTTTTCCGCGTTCGGATCGACGCCCGGCTTGACGAAATCCGTCTCAAAGGGGATGCGCACGCCGTAATGGTCCTTCACGGCGCCGAAGATCAGCTGCGCCGCCGCGAGCTCGTCGGGATCGGCGTTCTCCGGGCGGATGAGGGTGTAGCCGGATTCCCCGGATGTGATGACGGTCCGCGGCTCCCATCCGCCGCGCGGCGTCTCATTTGCCGGGGCCGCGGATTCGGTTTCTCCGGACGCGCCTCCTCCCCCGCAGGCGGTCAGAAGAAGCAGGACGGCGAGGAGCAATGGCAGCGCTTTCCTCATTTCGGAACCTCCTGCGGCGTGTGCGTGGGTCCGAAGATCTCCAGCCGGTCGACGCCCGATACGGTCGGGGCGAAGCGGGCCCGGTCGATGCAGATCGTGCGGGGATGAACCGCCGTCGTCGAGGCGTGGGTGTGATAGACGATGATGAGCTCTTCTCCGTCAGGCGAGACGGTGAAGCTGTGGTGCCCCGGCCCGTAGAGCTTCGAGGTGTAGGAGAGGATCGGATTGGCGGCGTATTTCTTGTACGGCCCGAGCGGGGAATCGGCGACTGCGTAGCCCACGGCATATTCCTTCGCGTCATACCCGTTGCCGGAGTAGGTGAGGTAGTATTTCCCGTTGTGTTTGAGCACGAACGGACCCTCCGTCACGCGCCCGCTGACCTGTTCCCAGGCGTCCGTCGGGGAAATCACCTGTACTTCGGTCTCCGCCTTCACCGTGACGAGATCGTCTTCGAGGGCGTATGCCCAGATGCCGTAGTCATGTCCCTCTCTCCAGCTCACGCAGAAGAGGTAGCCGTGCCCATCCTCGTCGAGGAAGATGTGCCCGTCGATCGTCTTGTCGAAAGTCCAACTCTTCTCCGGGATGAACGGACCGAGCGGGGAGTCCGCGACGGCAAAGCCGAGATGCTCCTCGACCGAGGCGACCATGACGTATTTCCCGTCCGCGCGCCGCACCACCTCGGGCGCCCAGTAATACCCGCTGCGGGATAAACCCCACGCCTCGCCCATGCAGAGCCCTTCGTTCGTCCAGTGAACGAGGTCCTCCGAGACGTAGACGTAGTAGCCGATCGGCGCGGAGGTCGAGTAACAGTAGTATTTCCCGCCGTCCTTGAGCACGCCCGGGTCCGCCGCCTGCGAATCCCGGAAGACCGGATTGCGGTAGGTCATCGTGCCGGGGGCCTGCGTGAAACCGTATCCGTCCATCTCGGAGACAGTCAGGTTCGAGAACGACGCGCCGTGTCCGTTGTCGACCGCGCCGACGCCGGTCCCGCGGTGCTCCGTGAGGGAAAACTCAAATTCCGGCCACGGATCCACGCCGTCGAGGTCGTCGAGGTAATAGCACCGGTACGTTTTCCCGCTCCTGTCGACCCGCAGCCGGATCTCTGCACCGGTCTTCGGCCGCTCCACCGATTTGGAGGCCAGCTCCTTCACCATGAGGCCGGAGTACGCGGACCCTGTCAGATCGTATAAATAGACCCGTTTGTCGCGGATCATGAAGGCATATCCCTCGATGCCGTCATAGGACTTCGATTCCGAGGCGCAGAACAAAATCCCCGCCGAGGAGTACAGCGAATCAAGGGTCAGGGTGATCTCCGCCGTCAGGTTATCGGCGGAATCGGCGGGCAGAAACGCGCCGGAGAAGATCTCGGCAGCCCGGTCGTCCGTCGCGGGGGCGGCTCTCAGAGTGTCGCCCTCGAGGGTATAATTCTTCCCGAGATAGGTATAAGGAGTCATGTCTTCTCCTCCTTCGTCCGCCGTCTCCGCCGTCTCCGGGACCGCCTCCGCCGGGGGATCGGTTTTCGCGCAGGAGAGGGCAAGGAGCAGGGCGGCGGACAGGATCAAAAGCAAGGGAATGCGCAGCGTTTTCATCATGACAGAAGGGATTTAGATAACGGGAACGCCGTCCGGCAGTCGCGTCGGAAAGCGTTCCCGTTTCTCAGTCCGTGAAATCTCCGGGATTCACGGTTCAGGATGGTTATCTTCTCTTTTTGAGGGTGAGAGCTGCGCCTGCGGAGAGCGCGGAGACGACGAGGGCGAGCACGCCGAAGTCAAAGGTCTGCGGCGCTTCTTCCTTCTTCTCGAGCTCGACGCTGACGGCGACCTCTTCCTGTACGGCTTCTTCCGGTTCGGTCACGACGGGTTCCTCGACGGCTTCTTCAGCCGGTTCAACCGCTTCCGCCGCTTTCACCGTCAGTTCGACGGTCAGGAGGACGTCATATCCGTCGTTCGCGAAGAGGCATACCTTGTATTCGCCGGGTTCAAGCGAGAGACCCGCCGCGATGTCGACGGCCTTTTCGTAGTTTCCGTTCTCGGCGACGTAGTACCATGCGATGGAACCGATGTCGCCGGGCACGTCGTCCTTATGATAGAGGCCGACCCAGTCCTTGTTGTCGGCGTCCGTAGCCGCGCCGTCCGTGTATGCGGACACGAGGATCTCTTCGCCCTGTTCGAATTCGGACTTGTTGTTCAGATCCAGAGACTGGATCACGGTCACTTCAGCGGGTTCTTCCGCTTCCGGCTTGCCGGTGAAGAGGTACTTGACTTCGAGCGGGTTGAGCGCGACGTTGTAAATCTCGACGTCGTCGATCAGGCCCTGATAATCGCCGTAGTTCCACCAGTCGCAGAGCCAGGAGCCGAGACGGAGCGAGTAGACTTCCTTCAGCTGCTCGGTGAAGAACTGTTCGTTGGTGCCGTCGCCGAACGCGGTCCCGAGATTGATGCCGGGCTTCACGACGACTTCGCCGTTCTTGTAGATCGCCATGTTGTTCGCGCCGTCATTGTTATAGACAACGGTGACGAGATCCCACTGGCCGGCCGTGGTTTCATTCACGCAGCCGTCCCGGTTGCCCGGGTCGTTCCAGAAGCGCGGCACGATGCCGACGTCCTCGTTGCCGTCCGTGTTGATGCCGGACTGCAGGGAGTTGACGGTGCCGATGTAGCCGATCCGCGCGATGTCGAGGGAGTAGAGCGGAGCCATGCCGTTGAGGGTGTCGGAGGAATCCGCGTTGACCCACATGGAGATGGTCATGCCGCCCGTCCAGTCGGTGTTCTTGAAGAGATCGGTGGTGACCAGACCATAGGACGTGCCGTTGGTGCCGCTGCCTTCGCCCTTGACCTTCAGCGCGTTGCCGGTATGTCCGGGAACGAGCTCGGCGTTGTTGAGCTCGAGCGCGCCCGCGTCTTCAAAGTCGAGGGTGTAGACCGGGGTGTGGTCCTCTGCCGTGTAGAGCTCTTCGACGGTCGGAGCCTTGACGATCACGGTCTGGTTGACCTTCGTCTCGCTGTACAGATCCGCGACGTCATCTTCGGAGAGCGCTTCCGCGTAGATCTTGACGTCGTCGATCAGGCCCTGATAGTCGCCGTAGTTCCACCACACGCAGTTCCACGCGCCGAGGCGGACGAGGTTATAGAATTCCAGCTCGAAGAGGAACATGTCGATCGAGCCGCCGCCGAGGGTCTGGGTGTTGACCAGCTCGTCGTTGAGGTACATGTAGATGTTGCCCGAATCGGGATCGTAGACGACGGTGAGGAGTTCCCAGATGCCTTCGTCGGTCTTGTTCATGCCGCCGGAGACGTTGACGGGGTCATTCCAGCAGCGGGGCGTGATGCCCGTTTCCGGCTGGTTGCCGTCGGTGTTCATCGTGGTTTCGAGGGAGCAGACCGCCGCGATGTAGCCCTGCGGAGCCGCTTCGGAGTCGATCGAGAAGATCGGCGCGGTGCCGGAGAGGTTGTCGGATCCGACATCGGTCTGGATCCACAGGGAAACGGTGAGACCCTTTTCCCAGTCGGTGTTTTCAAACACGTCGGTCTTGTACAGACCGTATGAGGTGCGGGCGGTGCCGTTGCCCTGACCGTTGACTTTCAGGACGTTGCCGCGGGTCACATCGTTCACGATTTCGGCGTTGACGAGTTCCACGTCGCCCGCGCCGTCCGCGAAGTCGATGGAGATGACCGGATCGGCAGCCGCAGCGGAGACGGCAAGGATCACGGCCAGCGCCAAAGCGAGGACCAAAGCGAGTTTTTTCATGATTGCCTCCTGATCCTGACGGATCGTTCATTTTTATGTTTCGATCATAACGATAAAAACATTCATCATATATTCTACCCGAAGAAAGCCGTCTTGTCAAGTGGGTTTCCGCGTTTTTAAATAAATTAAGGCAACATAATAATAATGAAATGACCTGCGGCGCATTCTTTCTGTGTTTTGCCCAAAAAAAGCGCGCGGCGGAGCGAAAAAACCGCGCAAAAGTACAGAAAGGCACTTCACAAGCCCGGGAAAGTATGTTATAATGAACCAAAACCGGGCCCACGTCCGGATTACGGAACCGAAGCGAATTCAGAAAGGACGATCATCATGAAAAAAGGCATGGCAGGACTTCTCATCGCCGCGCTTCTGTTATCTCTTCTCGCCGGATGCGGCGAAGTGACGAGTGAGACCCCGACGGTCACGGGAGCGGATCCCGCAGAAAACGGCGATCCGGCAGCCGAGGAGACCCTCGCGCCCGAGACCGAGGAGGAGATCCCCTTCGAGGCGGAAATCTACGATCTCGGCGGCCGCGACATCGTGGTCTACATGGCGGGCAACTGGTCCTTCGACGACTTTGAGGCCGAAGAGATGACCGGCGAGGCGCTCAACGACGCGCGCTTCCAGACGAACACAACCGTCTGCGACCTCTACAACATCAACCTCCGGACCGACAACCACGGCGGCGAGGCCTCCGGCGGGCAGGGCGCGGGCTACAAGGCGATCACGAGCGCGAACATGGCAGGATCGACGGACTACGCCTTCGCCTCGATCGGATGCTACGATGTCTCGACGCTCGCGTATCAGGGACACATTCTCGACCTCAACAAGGTGAAGAACATCGACCTCGAAAAGCCGTGGTGGGACCAGAAGGCGAACGAGCAGCTCTCCGTGAAGGGCAGGATGTTCTACACGACGGGCGACATCGGCGTCCTTGACAACGACTGCACCTACTGCATCCTCTTCAACAAGCAGGTCGTCACGAACTTCGGCCTCGAGAGCCCCTATGAGCTCGTGCGGGAGAACCGCTGGACCTACGACAAGTTCATCGAGATGGCGGACACCTGCGACGCGGACCTCGACGGCGACGGCAAATACACCAACGACGACGCCTACGGCATCCTGATCTGGCAGGACTCCGTCATCGGCATGCTCCACGCTTCGGGCGGACGCTGCGCGACGATCAACGAGGACGGCACGATCGCGTTGACGCTCAACACCGAGCAGAACGTCGACGTCCTGACCACGTGGCTGACCGACCGCACGAAGTCCTTCTCCTACTTCCTCGAAGCCGGAACGGACGACATCTCTCACGCGACCTTCATCGGCAACCGCTGCCTGTTCTACACCCGCTACCTGCGCGCGGTGTCGTGGTTCCGCGATCTCGAGGCGGACTTCGGCATCCTGCCCTATCCGAAATGGAGAGCCGAACAGCGTGATTTCTGCAACACCATGCACGCCTACGGCACCTCCTATGTCTGCATCCCGATCGTGGCGCAGGACGTCGATGAAATCGGCGCCGTGATCGAAGCCCTCGCGTACAACGGGCGGGTCTACATCACCCCGGCGTACTACGACGTCACCCTGAAGGGCAAGTACTTCCGCGACGAGGAATCGGCGGACATGCTCGACCTCATCTTCGAGTCCCGCTTCTTCGACGTCGGCATGTACTACCAGCTCGGCAGCTACAACGAGCGCGTGATCACGATGATGCAGCAGAACGACACGGACTTCGCGTCGATGTACGCGCGCAACGAAAAGATGGCAAACAAGATCCTACAGAAAATCAACGACGCGTTCGCCGAAATGGGGAACTGACGCCGCAGACGATGACCGCCGCGGTCCCGGAAAGGGTGGGCTGCGGCGGTTTTCCGGATCATCCACGGAAGGAGTATGAAGATGGATCCCTATATCCGCGTCGTCGACAACGAACTGAAAATCCCCGGCGTGCGGGGCAGGCATGTCTTTCTGCACGTCAGCGATACGCATCTCTGCGTGTGGGACGGCCTGAGCTCGCCCGAAGAGCGGGCGCACAGCGAAGAGCGGGAGGCCGCCTGGATGCGGCAGAAGGAGGCGTTTGCGCGCGGCTTCGGCGAGCCCTTCGGGGACGCGCAGCGGATCACCACCGTCGAGGGTTTCTCGAAGCTGTTGTCCTTTGCGCGCGAGGAAGCCCCGGAAGCGCTGATTTTGACCGGGGACAACCTCGAATACATGCATCCCGCGGGCGAGCGGTTCCTCGAGCGCGTCCTCCCGGCGTGCGGCGTGCCCTTCCTCTGCGTGCCCGGCAATCACGAGACCGCCGCACTCGAGGGCGTCTGGGAGCCGGGCGTGCGGGTGGTGGAATCCGACGGCTTCCGCCTGGTCGCGGTGGACGACCGGACCCAGTCCGTGAGCGGCGAAGATCTCGACCGCCTCGAAGAGCTGGCGGAAGACGGGATCCCGATGATCCTCTGTTATCACATCCCCGTCGCCGCATCCGGAAACCGGGAGGCGATGCGGAAATACGGCGTCTATTTTTCAGTCGACGGCGAGCGCGGGGAAGAGGGCGGGCGGCGGTTCGTGCGCTTGCTCGAGACCTGCCCGGCGGTGAAAATGACGCTATGCGGCCACATCCACGGCTATTCCGACACCGAGATCGTCCCGGGCAGGCGGCAGATCACGGCCTCGCAGGGCATGATCGGCTTTGTCCACCGGCTGACGGTGACGGGCACATGAGCCGCGGAACAGGCAAGAAAACGAAAACAAGAATTGACTGACACATTCAGGAGGTGTCCCATGTTTGCAATCACATCCCCCGAAAGCGCCGGCGTCCGGAGCGAAGGCATCCTCCGCTTCTTCGACGACATGGAAGAAAAGCGCCTTCACATGCACGCCGTCATGATCCTGCGGCACGGCCGGGTGATCGCGGAGGCATCGTACGCCCCGTGGTCGAAGGACAAGCTGCACATGCTCTTCTCCCTCTCGAAGAGCTTCACGTCCACCGCGGTCGGATTCGCCGTGCAGGACGGACTGCTCCGCGTGAGCGACCGCCTCGTCGATTTCTTCCCCGAATACCTCCCGGCAGAGCCGTGCGAGAACATGCGGAAGATGACGATCAAGCACATGCTCACGATGAACACCGGCCACGGCGAGGAGCCGATGCGCATGGGGGACTGCTGGGAGAAGACTTTCCTGCGCACCTACGTCGAATTCGAGCCCGGCACCCACTTCCTCTACAACACCTTCGCCACCTACATGCTTGCCGCCGTGGTGCAGAAGGTCACGGGGAAAAAGCTGCTCGCCTACCTGCGGGAGAAGCTGATGGATCCCCTCGGGATGAGTGAGGACATCTGGTTTCAGGAGTCCCCCACCGGCGTGGCGACGGGCGGCTACGGGCTGAACGTCCGCATCGAGGACATCGCGAAGCTCGGGCAGTTCTATCTCCAGCGCGGCAAATGGGAAGGGAAGCAGCTCCTCGATGAGAAGTGGATCGCCGATGCGTCGACGCCGTGGTCCGACAACCGGGGGCACGGCGGCGAGGACTCCGACTGGGGATCCGGGTACGGGTATCAGTTCTGGATGTGCAGGCCTGAGCACGTCTTCCGCGGCGACGGCGCGTTCGGACAGTACTGCGTCGTGATGCCGGATCAGGACATGGTGATCGCGATCACGAGCGGGATCGGCGACATGGGCGCGGTGCTCGATTCGATCTGGAAGAACATCCTGCCCTGTGTCGAAGACGCGCCCCTGCCCGCAGCAGACGACGAGCTTGCCCGCCGTCTCACATGCATGAAGACGAAAGCGAACTGGGAAGAGACGGGAGAGGAGAAGGTCTGTGATCCCGTCCCGGAGGAGAGTTGGCTCGGCACGTATTGCATCGAGCCGGAGCAGTTTGACGCGGACACGCTCACCCTCGAGGAGGACTGTGTGAAGCTCATCAGGGGCGATCGCACCGAGACCTATCCGCTCTGCCGGGACGAATGGATTTACACGGATGACGGGGAGACCGCCGTCCGGGCCGCAAAGACCGAAGAGGGGCTTCTCTTGCACCTGTGCTATGTGACGACGCCGTTTGAATCCGTGATGAAGCTGACCTTCACGGCGCACGGCATCGAGATCGAAGGCCGCCGCAACGTCGGATTCGGCGACGGACACTTCCGGGTCATCGGATACCGGAAGGCATAAACGCGAAGCCCCGGGAGGAGTGCATGAAATTCTCTTCTTTCCTGTATCTGGCGGGGTTCGGGATCAAGACCGTCCTCTTCCGGAAGAAGGATCCCATCCTCGGAACCGTCATCGTGACGGACCGATGCAACCTCAAATGCAGGCATTGTTCCGTCAACAACATCACCGCCGTCATGCATCCCTACGCCGAAATCGAGCGGGAGATGCATCAGCTCTATGACATGGGCGTGCGCATCCTGTTCTTCTGCGGCGGCGAGACGTTTCTGTGGCGGGACGGGGACAGGACCTTAAAGGATCTGGTGATCGAGGCGAAGCGGATCGGGTTTCTGATCGTGAATGTCGTGACCAACGGCACCTTCCCCCTCGATCTCCCCGAAGCGGACCTGATCCTTTTGAGCCTCGACGGAGACCGGGAGCGGCACAACCTCGTGCGGGGCGATACCTATGACACCATCATGGAGAATATCCGGGGGGCGACGGCGGACAATATCTGCTTCTACATGGCGATCAATCAGCTCAACAAGGATGCTGTCCGGGACGTCTGCCTCACCGCGCGCGACACGGAACACGTCCGGGCTGTCTCGTTCAATTTCCATACGCCCTATCCGGACACGCGGGATCTCGCGCTCTCCCGGGAGGAAAAGCGGGCCTGCTGTGACGTCATCCGGCAGATGATGAAGGAGAAGGTGCCCGTCTTCAACCTCAAGAGCGCGTTCCCGTACCTGATCGACAACCGCTTCCCGACACCGTGTCATCAGTGCGTGGTCATCGAGGACGGCAAGGTCTCCGTGTGCGGACGCTGCATCGACGTCCCGGGGCTCTGCGCGGAATGCGGGTACTTCTTCGTCGCGGAATACACGCTGATCTTCCGGGGCAATCTGCGCGTGATCGCGGAAATGCTCCGGACCTATCTGAAATACATTTAAAAGCAAAAAAGGAAGTTCTGCATGCGTATTCTGACCGATCTGACGAGGATGTGGCTCACGCGGTCCCCGAAGCCGTTTCTGTTCCGGCGGGAGTTTGACGCGGTGCTGCCGTATGCGGACTGCGAAGGGCTCGGGCTCTACGTCCATATCCCGTTCTGCCGGAGCATCTGCAATTTCTGTCCGTACTGCAAAGTGCCGTATGAGAAAGAAGTCTGCGAGAGGTATCTCGACGCGCTGATCCGGGAGATCCGTCTCGTCGGCGCGCAGTATCCCGGCAAAAAGACGGTCACCAGCCTGTACTTCGGCGGCGGGACCCCTGCGCTGGCCGCGGACCGGGTGGGCGAGATCATCGCCGCGATCCGGGAGCATTTCACCGTCACCGAGGGCATCGGGATCGAGCTGCACCCGGACGACGTCCGGTCCGACGTGCTGCGGACGCTCCGGGAGGCGGGCGTCACGAAAATCAGCATCGGGATTCAGTCGTTCCGGCCGAAATACCAGCGCATCCTCGGCAGAAAGGCCGTCGACGCGGAAGCCCTGCGGCGCGCCCTCTCGGAGGTGAAGTTCGAGACGGTCTCGATGGACTTCATCTTCGCGCTCCCGGAGCAGACGTTTGAAGATCTGCGGGCGGACATCGACACGGCGTTCGCGGTCGGAGCCAATCACGCGGCGGTCTATCCGTTCATCGATTTCACCTTCACGTCGAGCGCGGTGAAGCCGATGCCGAAAAAGCAGAAGCGCGATCTCCTCGACCGCCTGACGCTGTACTGCGCGGAGCGGGGATACCGCCGCGACTCGATCTGGACCTTCTCGAACGAGCCGGACGCCCGGTATTCCTCCATGACCCGCGACCATTACCTCGGGTTCGGGTGCTCCGCCGTGACGCTCCTGCGGGATCAGTTCAAGATCAACACCTTCTCCGTCGACGCCTACTGTGACCGGCTCGCGGAAGGGACCCTTCCGACCGCGCTGACCCTGCGTTTCACCCGGCGTCAGCGCATGATCTACTGGCTGTTCTGGACGGCGTACAGCACCCGGGTCGATCCGCGGGCGTTTGAGGCCTTCTTCGGCGTCCCCCTCGACCGGATGTACGGCTTAGAGGTGAAGCTGGCGAAGCGCCTCGGCTGGATCGAGGAGCGGAACGGGTTATACTGCCTGACCCTCAAAGGCGCGTTTTTCTATCACTACTACGAAAACTACTACACCCTTGCGTACATCGACAAGATGTGGGGCATCCTGCGGCACGAAGCCTTTCCCCGGGAGATCCGGCTGTGACGCCGCCCCCGCATTATCCTGTCATTCGATCCCATCTTTCATCCAGAAGGAGAATCCTCCCTATGAAAAAGCGTTTTCTCAGTTTCCTCCTCGCCGTCTGCCTGCTCCTATCCCTGATCCCCGCGGCAGGTGCGGCTTCCGCTCTCACCGAAACAGCCGCGGAGGCGCCCTTGACGCGCGGAGAAGCTCTCGCCGCGATCTGGCAGGCCGAGGGCAGTCCGGCGCCGGCGAGTGCGGAGACCCCGTTCACGGATCTGGACGGCTCCCCGTATCAAAGCGCCGTTGCCTGGGCCGTCGGGCGCGGGATCACAAACGGCGTGTCCGCGACCCTGTTTGCCCCCGATGACCCCGTCACCCGGACGCAGATCGCCGCGTTCCTCTACCGGGCGGCGGGTGAGCCCGGCAAGACCGGGGAAGGGGTGTGGTATACCGACGCGCTGCGCTGGGCGCTCGGGAACATCGCACTCTTCGGCGGCGCGCTTCCGCAGAGCACCTCCGGGGACGACACCTGCACGCGGGAAGCCCTCGACGCGCTTCTCGAACGCCGGGCCCGTGCGTCCGACGCGGAGGGGGGCATTTACATCCTCTACACGAGCGACGTGCACTGCGGCGTCGATCAGGGCTTCGGCTATGCGGGCCTTGCGGAAATCCGCGCGGGACTGGAGGCGGCGGGATACGCGACGATCCTCGTGGATGACGGCGATTCCGCGCAGGGCGAGCCGATCGGCGGCCTGACGCAGGGCGAGACGATCATCGGCCTGATGAGCGCCATGCGCTACGACCTCGCGATCCCCGGCAACCACGAGTTCGAGTACGGAATGGAACAGCTCACGAAGCTCACGGAGACGGCGGCCTTCCCCTATCTCAGCTGCAATTTCCGCAAAAACGGCGAGCCTGTCTTCGCGCCGTATCGGATCCTCGAGGCAGCCGGCCGGAAGATCGCCTTTGTCGGGGTGACGACGCCGTCGACGCTGAGGAGCGCCGACCCGCACATCTTCATGAACGACGCGGGCGAATTCGTCTATGACTTCTGCAACGACGCGACGGGAGAGACGCTCTATGCCGCCGTGCAGGATGCGGTTGACGCCGCGCGGGCAGAGGGCGCCGAGCTCGTCTATGTGCTCGGACATCTCGGGAACGAAGCGGACGCGTCTCCGTGGAACTACGCCGACGTGATCGCGCACACCGTCGGGATCGATGTCTTCCTCGATGGGCACAGCCACGACACCGATCAGGTCACGATGAAGAACGCGGCGGGGGATCCCGTTGTCCGCTCGGCGTGCGGGACCAAGATGAGCTGCGTCGGCTACAGCCGGATCACCGCGGACGGCAAGGTCGCCGAAACGGGGATCTGGAGCTGGACGAACCCGACCGCCGCGCCGGAGGTCTACGCGATCCGGAACGAGATCCGGGATGCGGTGGACGCAGCGGAGGCGGAGGTCGACGCGCTGCTCGGCGAAGTCTTCGCGTCGGCTGAGGTGACCCTCCGGATCGACGACCCGGAGACGACGGACGCGAGCGGGAACCCGGTCCGCATGATCCGGCGGGCGGAGACCAATCTGGGCGATTTCGGCGCCGACGCGATGCGCGCGGTGACCGGTGCCGACATCGGCCTCTGGAACGGGGGAGGGCTGCGCTCGAATCTCCATCAGGGAGACGTGACCCATCGGGATATCCTCAACATCGCACCTTTCGGGAATGAACTGTGCGTCATTGAGGCGACGGGACAGATGATCCTCGATGCGCTGGAATGGGGCGCGCGTGCCGTTCCGGGAGAGACCGGCGCGTTTCTGCAGGTCTCGGGTATGACCTACGAGATCGACACCTCCGTCCCGAGCGGATGCAAAGCGGACGAAAAGGGAATCTGCACGGGCATCGAGGGGGCCAGACGTGTTTACAATGTGAGGGTGGGCGGCGAGCCGATCGATCCGGAGCGGACGTACACCGTCGCGGCTCTCGATTTCCTCCTTCTGAACAATGGGGACGGCATGACTGCCTTTGACGGCGCAACCGTGATCCGCAAAGGCATCATGAACGACACCGATGTCCTGGAGCGCTACATCACCGACACCCTCGGCGGCGTGATCGGAAAGGAATACGAGGATCCCTCCGGAAGCGGGCGGATCATCCTCACAAACGGCACGCCGACGGCCGAGGGCTGCTCGCTCATCCACGAGCCGGAATTCGGCGGCATCTACATCACAAAGACCATCGAAGAATTCAACGCGCTCGGCTTCGTCTACGGGGACAGCGTCGACATCGCGTTCTCGAACGGGGTCACCCTCACGGATCTGCCCTATTACAGCGGATACTACACGAGAAACGGCGAACAGCTCCTCGTCGCCTATCCCGGCTACGACTACATCAAAGCCGCGATCAACAACGGCGACGATCTCTGGGTCGTGCTCGGCCTCGACGAGACCATGACCGCAACGGTGACGCTCAACACCCGCGGACGGTACCGCGATGTGCAACAAGCCCGGGACATCCACTATGAGGACGACCGGACGCTCTTTGATTCCGACGAAGAATTCGCGAACTTCCGCAGCATCCGCGCGGGAAAGCTGAAGGAGAACACCGTCTACCGCTCCGCCTCTCCCTGTGACAATCAGCACAACCGGGCGACCTACACGAACGCGCTGATGACGGAAGCCGGCGTCAAATTCATTCTCAATCTCGCCGACAATGAGGAAAAGATCGAGAAGTACATGGCGCGCGAAGACTTTGCCTGCCCGGGATTCACGGTACTGTATGAGGCCGGACAGGTCCTGCCCGTCGCGATGAACATGAACTTCGCCTCCGCGGAATTCCGCGCGAAGATCGCGGCCGGATTCACGGCGCTGGCGCAGAACGAAGGCCCGTATCTCATCCACTGCACGGAAGGGAAGGACCGGACCGGTTTCGTCTGCATGGTCGTCGCCGCGCTGGCCGGGGCATCGTGGGACGAGATCGAAGCGGACTACATGATCACCTACGACAACTACTACGGAATCACAAAGGAATCGGAAAAATACGACGTGATCGTCGAGAACGTGCTGGTCCCGATGGCCGAGAGCATGGCGGGCGAAGGGGTCGACGTGAAGACGGCGGATCTCAGCGGCCCGGCGGAGAAATTCCTCGCGGATGCCGGGATGACGGCGGAGGACATCGCGCTCCTCAAGAGCCGTCTCATGGACTGACCGGCGTCAAAAACGAATACGCAAAAAGGAGCCGCCGCACGAATCATGCGGCAGCTCCTGTTGTTTTGTCCGGATTCTATTCTCAGTCGTTCGCGAGGATTCTTTCGACCATCTTGTCGCAGAGCTTCTTGAGGACCTTCTCGCTCCGCTTGTAAGCCGACGCGAAATCGGTGGAGTTGGCGGAGACGAGGTTGGTGAACATCTGGATCATCGAGTCGCCCAGCGCGTTGTTGTAGCAGAGGACGAACGAGGAACCGAAGTTGTCGTGGATCAAATCGATCATCTGCGCTACCTTGATGTCCGCGGAGTACTTGGTCTTCAGCGCCTGATCGTAATAAACCGGAATGACGCTCTTCGAGGTTTCGCGGCTCAGCACTTCGATGCACACGGTGTCGAAGTCGATGTCCGTGGACGTGACCGGGATCGCGCCCATTTCGGTGGTGTCGTGGATCGAGGTGTAATACTTGTCGGTCTCATAGAGCTTCGGATAGGGGATCGGGCCGACGTCGAACTCAAAGTCGCGCATCTTGGAGATGTCGTTCAGACGCTGATACAGGCAGATCAGGGAGAGCTTGTTCTGGAACAGGTTTCTGAGCCCCATGTTCATGTCGGAGCTTTCCTTGATGCCGATGTAGTTGCCGTCGCAGCGGTACAGGGTGTTCAGCGCTTCGGCATAGGCGACGGAACGCTCATTGTTGAAGGAGATCACGGGTTCGTCGCCGCTGCGGTCGATGAAGTTGATGCCCGCGGAGCCGACGAAGGCGATGAGACAGCCCCAGTAATCGTGGGCGTACATGCCGAACTGGTCGCCCTCCTGACGCTTGCCGTCGCCGTTCAGGTCGATGTAGTTCTCATTCAGCGTCTGGGTCATCTTCTCGTAGGTCCATCCGCCTTCGAGCACGATGTTGTCGAGATACTCCGGATCGCCGTAGGCATTCTCGCACATCTGCTTGTTGTAGAAAAGGCAGTGCGCAGAAGCCAGACAGTCGAGGAAGTAGTCGCCCGCCATGACGTAGGAGTGCCCCGGCACCAGAACGAGGTCGTCCATGGTGTCCGTGTACCAGTACGGCTGCGAGAGATCGAAATTCTTCCCGTAATTGGCAAGGTTGTAGAAAATGTTCTCGTCGGTCAGAGCGATGAGCGAGCGGTCGTCGTTGATGATGAGGTCGTAAAGGTCGTCGCCCGCCATGACGAAGGTGCGGATGGAGGATTCGGCGTTGGAATAGGTGTAGTCGGATTCGGTGAATTCCAGCTTGATGTTGAGAAGCTCCTCGACCTTCGCGTTGCGGTCAAAGACGGCGTCGTTCACGATCTCGCCGTTGAGAGAGCCGGAGCCTTCGATGAATTCGTTGGCGTTGGTGGCGTCCGTGGCGTCCGCGGAGGACTGGATGCGGAAAGCGCGTCCTTCGTAGTCATAATCGTCAAAGCGGTGGTCCACATACTCTTCCTCTTCGTCCGGGGCAGCCGTCACGTCGATCTCGCCGGTCATGGCGGGTGTGGTTTCCGCTTCATTCGCCGCGTTTTCGGTCCCCTGGGAGCAGCCGGCGAGGGCGCCGGCGAGGGGCAGCAGGAGACTCAGACACAGGAGCAGCGCCAGCGTGCGGGTCAATCCGTTTTTCATGGGAATCATCCTCGTTTCTCATTATTTCGGTCGCCAGGCTTGCGTACCGGATGTGACCGGCAGGCAGCCTGCTTATGGGCATATTATAGCACAGGTTTCCCCGTTTGGCAACGGTTTTGAGCGATTTTTACAGAGATTATTTAGGAAAACAACAAGATACAGGCGGTAGAATGGGGTGAGACGCTTCTATGGCGCCTCAACCGGTCGTATGGGTGCGGATCCAGAGTAAAAGATCGGCGTATTCCCTCTCACCTGAGGCGATCTGAAGGATGATGTCGGACAGCTCCTTCTGCGTGTATGTCACATCCACGCCGTTCAGCGCGAGAAAGACGAGCATCGCATGCGCGCCGATCCGCTTGTTGCCGTCCGTGAAAGCGTGATTTTTCACGAGCCCGAACCCGAGGCGGGCGGCCTTCTCCTCGATCGATGGAAACAGTTCCGTGTCCCCGAGGGTCTGATATGGCGCGAAGACAGCCGCTTCGAGAAGCCCTTCGTCACGGATGCCGTCCGCGCCGCCGGTTGCCCGGATCAGCTGTTCATGCATCAGGACGATCTGCCGTTCGGAAAGCAGCTTCATTTCGCCAGAACCTCATACGCTTCTTTGTTCTTTTCGATCAGCGAACGGGATACCGCGAGGAGTTCTTCGTCGCTCACGGCCTGCGCGCGCCCGGTCTTTTTGATTTCAAACGGAATCCCGTTGTAATCCACGGATGACCGCAGAAAAATGGTGATGGCGGAGGACATGTTCAGCCCGAGATCTGCAAAAAGCTGCTCGGCGCGTTTCTTTAAATCCTCGTCGACGCGGATGTTCAGATTGGTGGTTGCCATGTGTCTCATCTCCTTTCACTGCCTATTATACACCACCAAACGAAAATGTCAACACAAATACAAGAAAAATTCATTACAAATCCCCGGAAACGGAACCGTCAAACACGATCCCCCACTGTCCGGACGGCAGCGGGGGACTTTTCGTTCTATTCACTTGACGGCAAAACTGCCGAGCAGGATGTCGCCCTCGTCCGCGCAGGTCTTGACGACGCGCACGGCAGCGACGCGCTTCTCGGGGTGCGGGTTTGGCACCGCGATGCGATACCAGGTGTCCCCGCCGTGCCGGATCGGCAGCGTCGTATAGGAGACCTCGGCGAGCTTGCTGTCGAACGACCAGGTGTCGCGCTCCGCGAGGCCCGGGTTGTCGTAGAGTTCCCCCTGATAATGCCGCTCCCAGACGCGGCTCTTGCCCGTGATGTTCAGGCCGTAGACCAGCGGGATGGAGAGGACCTCGCCGTCCTCGTATTCGACCTCATACCGGCCGACGGTGTCGCGCTCTACCTGCATCGGGACGCTCGACAGATACTGATAGCGGCGCTCGATGGTGGCGGTGTGCTCGATCTCAAAATGCGGACCGGCGAGTGTCTTCCGGTTGCAGGATGTGAACATCTCCTCAAAGACCGCGTCGAGGTATTCCGGGAAGCGCGCGTCGTCCCAGGTCTCGTCCCAGAACATCCGCACGCCGAAGAACAGGGAGAGGAAGACCCCGTTGCGCTGTAAGGTGGCGTCCTCGAGACTGGACCAGTGGGAGGGGGATCCGCCCCCGGCTCCCTGCGCGAGACGGCGGTTCCAGTCGAGGAAATTGACGGGCGCGAAGTTGCCGTACCAGAGCGTGATGCCGCGCTTGTTGAATTCGTCGTCGAAGTATTCTGCGATGCTCCAGTACCAGTGATGGGCGATGACGTCGCGGGGGATCAAGTCGATCGCGCGCCAGGTGGCGGGCCGCACGATTTCCACGGTGCCGTCGGGGTGACGCACGCGGGCCTCGGAGCCGCCGAAATGCTCCCCGTTGAGGCCGATGGCGTCCAGCACCTTCTCCGCCCAGAACATGGTGCGGATCCCGCGTTCGGCGAGCCAGTCGTGGATCTTCGTGAGGTCGCCGGCATAGAGCTCAGCGGCGTCCTTCCCCCTGCACCGCGGGCAGATGCCGATGGAATAGTACTCATCGTGCCCGATGTGCATGATCTTCGGCCGGAAGACGTCGACGACCTCTTCGAGCACGTCGAAAACCAGCCGGTAGGTGTCGGGATTCGAGGGGCAGTACACGTCCGGCCATGCGTCGTCCGACCGCTCCGCGAGCTCCGGATGCGGCATCAGAAGATAGTCGGCGTGGGAGAGCGTGGGGCACTCCGGGATGACCTCCATACCGCGGTCCCGGCAGTACCCGACAAGGCCGCGCACGGTGTCCTGCGTCAGCCAGCGGCCGCCGCCGTTCTCGAAGTGGATGGAGTTTTTATCCCACGGGTAGGTCTTGTTCTGGATCTCGTTCGCGCGGTCGGGATAGCGGGCCATCTCCCGGCAGTAGTCGATCCACGCGGCGTTGATCTCCGGGTGGGATTTGTACTCCATCGCGCCGCCTACCTCGATGATGATCGTGTTGTAGCGCAGGGACAGGAGCAGATCGACGGTGCGGGTGAAGCTCTCAAGATCGTCCGGGGCTGGCATGTAGACCTTCAGACCGCGGAACGGACAGCGGGGCAGATCCCAGAGCAGGCCGCGGCGCACGCTTTGGCCGTCCCGAGCGTCTTCGGCGTCCTGCACGAGCGCATACGCGCCGTAGATCAGGCCGCGGAGCCCGTCGGCATACACGCGCACGTCCTGTTCCCGCGTATCGACGAGGTAGCAGTCCTCCACGGGCGCGCGGTCGGTGTCAAAGAGGGCCTGTGCCTCCCGGAGGACGGCGTCGGGGATGGGCCGGACGAATTCGACGCTGCGGTAGAAGCCGTCCGGCGCGGTGGGCAGCTTTGCAAGGATTTCGGAGAGTACCGGATTCTCCGGCATCGGAAACGGCGCGAAGACGGCGCTGCCGTTCGCAGTGCGGTAGGTGTGGAGGGATGACAGCATAGGATGGACCTCCTCGGTTCAGGATATTCTTTCGAGATACCGCCGTTTGCGGACGGTCGGGTTCTGCGCGTTGATTGCCTGCCGGCAAGGGCAGTCCCGCCTGTGATCGTTGACGATCCCGCAGGCCTGGAGATGGGAATACACCGTCACGGTCCCGAGATACCGGAAGCCGTATGCTTTAAGCTCCCGGGCGATCTGATCCGACAGGCCGTTGCTGACGGGGATCGGGCCCTTTTCATGCCCCATATACAGGACGGTTTTTCCGTCCGTGTGCGCCCACAGCCAGTCGCAGAAGCTGCCGTACTCCTCGCGGATCTTCCGGAAGCACCGGGCGTTGCCGATGACCGCCTCGATCTTGCGCCGGGAGCGGATCATACCCTCGGTATGCAGGATCCGTTCGATATCCTCCCCGGTGTAGGCGGCGATCCGGTCGTAATCGAAGCCGTCGAAGCATGCGCGGAAGATCTCGCGCTTCTTGATCATCAGACTCCAGGACAGCCCGCACTGCATGGCTTCCATCATCAGGTGCTCGAACATCCGCCGGTCGTCATGGACCGGTACGCCCCACTCCGTGTCGTGATAGGTCTTCATGGCATCGAACGTGAAGCCCCAATCGCAGGTGTACACAGGTTCGTGTTTGATATTTTCAGAAGGATTCATGGCCGGTGTCTCCCTTCTTCCGTCCGTTGTATTGTCAGGCCGGCACCCGGAGCCCGGACCGCCCGTCTCCATTATACACCAAACGCGGGAAGATTTCAATAAAGAAAACCCCGCTTGCTCATACAAACGAGGCTCTTTGGTGCCGGCGGCGGGGGTCGAACCCGCACCCTGTCGCCAGGACCAGATTTTGAGTCTGGCACGTCTGCCAGTTCCATCACGCCGGCGCAGGCCTATTATACCGCATTTCCCGCCGGATTGCAAGCCCTTCGCGCGAAAAATTTGCCCGCGCCCTCTGCCCCGTGTGTTTTTTGCGCCCATTTGCCGGGAAGGACTTGCAAAATCCGCCCGGATTGACTATAATGGAGGAAGAATCCGCCGGGCGATCCGACTTGGGATCCTCCGGCTGCGGACAGAAAGGACACGACCATGATCTTATCCACCCAGACCGACCATCTGTTCCATCATCTCGGCGCGGACCGCGCGATCCCGATCTTCGCGGAGGCGGGCTATGACGCCATCGACTATTCCATGTTCGGCATGACGGGCGACGACTGCCCGCTGAATACCGTCGACCCGGAGAAATTCGGAACCGAGCTGCGCAAGAAGGCGGAGGCCGCCGGCATCTTCTTCAATCAGGCACACGCGCCGTTCCCCGGATGGCGGGCGGGCGACGAGGGCTACAACGCAAAGATGCCGGGCCGCATCGCGCAGTCCATCCGCATCGCGGGCGTGCTCGGCGCAAAGGCGATCGTCGTGCATCCCATCGCCTACACCGTCGGCGGCGAGGAGCAGAAGCGCGTCAACTTCGACTATTACCGCGCGCTCGCCCCCGTGGCGAAGGAATACGGCATCAAGATCGCGCTCGAGAACATGTGGGGCTACGACGGACGCCGGGGTTACATCATGCCGAACGTCTGCTCGTTCGGCGCCGACCTCGCGGAATACTACGACGAGCTCGCCGATCCCGACATCTACACGGTCTGCCTCGACCTCGGCCACTGCGGACTTGTGGGGGACGAGCCGGACGACGTGATCCGGGTCCTCGGACACGACCGCCTCGGCGCGCTGCATGTCCACGACAACAATTACCGGGCGGACAATCACACCGTGCCCTACGACTACGGCATGAAGATGAACTGGAACGCGATCACGAAGGCGCTCGGCGAGATCGACTATCAGGGCGACTTCACCTTCGAGGCGGACGCGTTCCTCGAGCGGTTCGACGAGGATACGCTCCCCGTGGCCGTGGGCTTCATGGCACAGATCGGCCGCCGGCTGATCGAGAAGATCGAGAGGGCGCGTGTAAAATGATCCTGAAAACAGCCATCAAAGCCGCCAACCTCGCCGCCCCGGTCCTCTCCGCCGTGGAGAACGTCTCGGGCCGCGTCCTCGAAGCGGCGAAGGAGCACAGCTACCGCGACGGTGTCCGGGACGGTCGGCGGGAGCAGAAAAAACGGGATCTGCCCGTGATCGCGGGGGCCATCCTCGCGTCGGCGGCGATCGCGCAGGTGCCGTATCTCGTCCTCGCCCTCATGCGTCGGAAGCAGGCGAAGGAAGAAGCCGCCCGCCGTGCCGCGGAGGAAGAGCGGACCCTCGTCGAGCACGTCCGCGACCTGCTGCGGAGGGACATCGAGCGGTTCCGGAAGAATTAAGAAATCCAGTACAAAACAAGCGCGCAGATTCCGCATCCGCGCGCTTTTTGCTGTTCTGTTATCTTCACGCATCCATCGTGACGACGTGCTGTCCGAGCCGGCGCGCGGCCTCCGCTTCATCCCGGCGGCAGGTGAAGATCAGGGTCTGCCCGCCGTCCGTGAGCGTCGCGAGGAATCCCGCCGTGCGCTCCGCATCCATGTGCGCGAAGCTCTCGTCGAGGATCACCGGGGGGCGTTCCGCGCGGAACATCTCCTCCGCCAGCGCGAGCCGCAGGCTGAGATACGCCAGATCCGCGGTGCCCCGGCTGAAATTCTCCTGCGGGACGACCGTGTCGCCGTCCGAGAGGGAACAGCGGAACCCGTCGTCGAGGAGCATCCGGTCATACGACCCGCTTGCCCGCTTGACCCGTTCCGACGCCGCCTCCGCGATCCGCGGGATGACACCGCGCCGCAGAGCCTCGCCCGCGCCCCGGATCGCCTGATTCGCAAGCTCGAGGGCGTCGTGACGGAGACTGAGCTCCTCGATCCGCTCGTCCGCCGCGCCGATCAGGGTGTCGAGCTCGTCCGCCGGACGTTCGATCGCCCCCGCCGCGGCGAGCTTTTCTTCGAGCCCCGCCCGACGCTTTTCCGCCGCCCGGAGCGCGTTGTCCGTGAATTCCCGCTCGCCGATCAGGGCCTTGATGTCGCTCTGGGTCATCGCCGCGGCTTCCCGTCCCCAGTCGGTCGCGAGGACGTCGTGCGCGTCGAGCTCCGCTTCGGAGATGTTCACGTCTTCGAGCTGCTCGCGCAGGACGCTGAGACGCCCTTCGAGACGGCTGCGGCGTGCGGTGAGCTGTTCGCGGTCCGACGTGATTTCGGCGCATTTGGCCCGCAGCGCCGCGAGAGTCTCGTAGATGTCATCGGAATCCGCGATCCCGGCGCGCGCGGCCAGATCCCGGACCCGCGTGACGGCCGCCCCGTACCGCAGCTTCGCGGCCTCAAGCGCGTCGAGCATCCGTCTCCGCTCACCGCCGACCGCGCTTTCCCGCTCGAGAACGTGGAGACGCTCGCGCACGGCGAATTCGATCTCGTCGGCGGATTCGGCGTTCCACTCCTGCAGCTGTTCCGTGAGCGAGGCGGAGGTCCCGACGTGCCGGATCACCGCGATGACCGCGCCGGTCATCAAAAGCAGCGCGAGCGCCAGCGGGATCGGATAGGCCGGATGCCCGTTCACCGCCATGGAAAGCGCGATGCCGAGCCCGATGACGGCTGCCGCCGCCAGTCCGAGCGCCGCGACGAATTCCCCGCGGGATTTCGCCGCCAGACGCCGCACCCCGGCGATTGCCTCGATCGGATCGGGGATGTTCTCGCCGACGACCGAATTGAGCGTGTCCATCTTTAAGGCGTCGGAGTCTTCGTAGGGATCAAAGCGCTCCTCCGGCTTGGCGCGGGACAGGATGTCGGCGGGCAGGGGACCGTCCGCGGGGATGATCCCGTCGTCCTCCCGCTCGTCCGTCTCGTCCTCTTCCATCTGCCCGGAGCCGAAGGGATAGGGCCGCGGATCCGACGGGATGCCCGCCTCGCCGGGGAACCGCTCCCGGTAGGCCGCCAGCTGCTCGTCGTAAGCGCGGATCTCGCGCTCGGAATCGCCGAGGACGGCTTCGGTCCCGTCGGAGAACGGCGAGGCCGCGAGGGTTCCGAGGGCGGTTTTCAGCCGGTTCAGCTGGCTTTCCGCCTCGTCCGCCGCGTCGATGCGCCGCTTGAGGGTGATCTTTTCGAGCGCGTCGAAGATCCCGTCGTGGCGCGCCTTGTCCTCTTCGAGCTCGCCGATGCGCCGGCGGATGTCGTCGAGGGACGCGGACAGGGAGAGCAGTTCCGCCGTTCTCGCCGCGGTGGAATTGCGCTCGGCGAGCAGGGCGGCGCGCTCTTCCTTGAGATCCGCGATCTCCCCGCCGCCCCCGTTCTTGTGGGAGAGCTCCCGGCGCAGATCGTCGAGCTGCTTTTCCGCCCGACGGATATCGACGTTCTCGTCCGCCGAGGCGAGCAGGTTCTCGACCGCCGTCCGGGTCCCGCCATTCGTCTGTCCGATGGGCGACTCGGGCCGCACGGAGACCTGCGAGACGAAGCAGGTGCTGACAAAGACGTCCTCCGGCACGCCGAAAAAGCGGATCCCGGGTTCCTCGCCCGTGACGATCTCGCCGGTCTTGCGGTCGATGATGCGGATGCGTTCTCCCGCGGAGGAGAGGGACCGCTCGATGCGGAAAAGCCCGCCGTCGTCGGTGCGGACGGAGAGCGTGCCGGCGGCCGTTCCGGTGCGGCTGTTCAGGTAGCGCGCGCGTTCGGATACGCCGCTCTTTCCCGCGCGGGAGGAGAGGCCGTAGAAGATGAACTTGACGAACGCGGCGACGGAGGATTTTCCGGTCTCGTTTCGGCCGTAGAGGATGTTCGCGCCGTCCGCGAGGTCGAGGGTGAAGTCCTCGAGCCCGCCGAAGGACGCGATCTGAAGGGTTTGGATGGTCATAAAATGCCTTTCTCGCGCGAATCGGAGCGCATGCGCCTCAGACCACGCGGACGCCGTCGAGGATCACGGCCTCGGGAGATGTGGCGGCGAGCAGGATGTTGTCCGGCGCGAGCACGAGGTCGGCGTCCTTGCCGCACTCGATCGAGCCGACGCGGTCCGCGATCCCGATATGCTTCGCCGGGTTGATGGTGATGGCGCAGAGCGCGTCGAAGGGATCCATGCCCGCCTTCACGGCAAGTCCGGCGCAGAGCGGCAGGTATTCCTGCGGGATGACCGGCGCGTCGGTGATGATGCTGACCGAGAGGCCGGCGGCGGCCAGGATGCCGGGGGTCGCGAAGGTCTTGTAGAGGAGCTCGGATTTCGACGCGGAGGAGAGAGAGGGCCCGATGGCGACGGGACAGCCCGCGCGGACCAGCTCGTCCACGATGAGGTGGCCTTCGGTGCAGTGCTCGAGGGTGAGCTTCACGCCGAATTCCTTCGCGATGCGGATGGCGGTGCAGATATCGTCCGCGCGGTGGGCGTGGGCCTTGAGCGGGATCTCGCCGCGCATCACGGGGAGCAGGGCCTCGTATTTCATGTCGAACCCCGGCCGCTTCGCCGGATCGTCCCCCGCCGCGTCGAGCTTTTCCATGTATTCGCGGGCCTTGAAGAGCGTTTCGCGCAGCTTCGCCGCCACGGTCATACGCGCGGACACGCCCTTCGACGCATAGCACCGCTTCGGATTCTCGCCGAACGCGCACTTCATCGCCGCGGCCTCTTTCACGACCATGTCGTCGACGCAGTTGCCGTGCATCTTGACGGCGATGAAGGTGCCGCCGAGGACGTTCGAGGATCCGGGGCCCGTGCAGACGGTGGTGACGCCCGCCCGGAGCGCATGGGGAATGGCGAGATCGTGCGGATAAAAGCTGTCGAGCGCGCGGAGCTGGGGCGTGACGGGTTCGTTGTATTCGTTGTAGTCCTGGCCGGGGCTGCCGATGCCGTAGTCGTCGAGGCCGATGTGGGTGTGCGCGTCGATGAGGCCGGGGTAGATCCGCAAATGCGCGGCTTCATAGATCTCCTCGCCGTCGAGCGGGGAAAGAGCAGGGGCGATTGCAGCGATCTTGCCGTTCTCCGTGCGGATATCCGCGCGGTACGGTTCGCGGTGGACGGCGTCATAGACGGTTCCGTTTCGGATGAGCATGGTGGACCTCCGTGAAGGGGGAGAGATACGGGGGGCTGCCCCCGCTTTTTCTCCATTATAACAAATGCGGAGCCCGATGTCAACGAGAGCAGGGAAAAAACCGCAGATTCGCGCGCGGCGATCCGGGACGGCGCGTAAAAAAGCGCGGGTCGGGCGAAAAAATGTTGAAGGAAATTTTCCCATCCCCCTTGACTTGAATGAGGTTTTCTATTATAATATAGGCAGCAATCAAACATCACAAGGAGAACATCCGTGAATCGCATCAAACAGCTCCGCAAGGAGAAGAGCATTTCGCAGGTCAAGCTGGCCGAGGTCCTCGGCGTGCATCAGACCGCCATCAGCCAGTGGGAGACGGGCCGCACGAATCCCGACCTCGACACGGCGAAGAAGCTGGCGGCCTATTTCAACGTCACCCTCGACTATCTGCTCGCGGGCGAGGAATTCCGCAATCCCGCGCTTCCGACCGCCGAAGCCACGGCAGAAGAGCGCGCCGGCATGCTTCCCGCTGCCCGCCGCCGTTATCCGCTGCTCGGCGACATCGCCTGCGGGGAACCGATCTTCGCCGACGAGGACCGGGACAGCTATGTGGACGTCATCGCGGACATCGAGGCGGATTTCTGCCTCCGCGCGAAGGGCGACTCGATGATCAACGCGCGCATCTGCGACGGGGATCTCGTGTTCATCAAGCAGGTCCCGATGGTGGAGAACGGGGACATCGCGGCGGTCATCATCGGCGGGGAAGCGACGCTCAAGCGGGTATACTATTATCCGGAGCGGAACAAGCTCGTCCTCGCGCCGGAGAATTCCCGCTACGAGCCGTTCGTGTACATCGGCCTCGAGCTCGAAGAAGTCCGCATCCTCGGCAAGGCGGTCGCGTTCCAGAGCACCGTGCGGTGAGGATAAGCAAACAGCCAAACAGCAAAAGAGACGCGTCACGGCACGCGTCTTTTCTGTTTTTGGGGGTGGAAATCAAAAGAAAAGAGACGGGATGCAGTCATCACCGTCTCTAAGCGGATTACGGGGCTCGGACCCGCCACCTCAACCTTGGCAAGGTTGCGCTCTACCAAATGAGCTAAATCCGCGTATGCCTCCGGTCGGAATTGAACCAACGACACGGGAATTTTCAATCCCCTGC
>JAFZPN010000201.1 GCA_017550315.1 Clostridia bacterium | reverse complement strand
GGGGAGACCTCGGAGATGCGGTCGATCTCGTCGCCGATGAATTCGACGCGGACGGCGCGGTCGGTGTAGCCCGCCGGATAGATCTCGAGCACGTCGCCGCGGACGCGGAACTTATCGCGCACGAAGTTCACGTCGTTGCGCTCGTAGGCGACGGACACGAGGCGCGCCATGACCTCGTTCATGGAGATCTCCATGCCCTGCCGGAGCCCGACGATCTGGCCGGCGTACTCTTCCGGCGGGCCGAGGGAGTAGATGCAGGAGACCGAGGAGACGATGATGACGTCGCGCCGCTCGAAGAGGGCCGAGGTGGCGGAGTGGCGGAGCTTGTCGATCTCGTCGTTGATGAGGGCGTCCTTTTCGATGTACATGTCCTTGCCGGGGATGTAGGCCTCGGGCTGGTAGTAATCGTAGTAGGAGACGAAGTATTCGACGGCGTTGTCGGGGAAAAACTCCCGGAACTCGGTGCAGAGCTGGGCCGCGAGGGTTTTGTTGTGGGAGAGGACGAGGGTCGGGCGGTTGCAGTTGGCGATGACGTTGGCCATGGTGAATGTCTTGCCGGAGCCCGTGACCCCGAGCAGGGTCTGGCGGCGCATCCCGGCCTCGATCCCGGCGGTCAGGCGCGCGATGGCTTCGGGCTGGTCCCCGGTCGGGGCAAACGGCGCGACGAGGTGGAATTTGTTGTCTTTCATGCGGCGCTCTCATGTGTGATTTTGTGAGGCTATTATAACACGATTTTGCGGGAGTGTCAAGAGAGAAAATTACGAATTATGAATTACGAATTACGAATGGTTAGAACTGCCGCGCGGCGGTAAATTCACCCGGGATGCGAAGCATCCCGTCGGCGTTCACGCCGGGGAACTTCACTCGACGACGCGAAGCGTCAAGAAATTCACTGCGAAGCAATTTCACTCGTTCCTTCCTTGACGGAAAAGGAAACCCCCGGGAGCCTGACGAGATATAGTTGATACATTTTTAATACTGCGTTTGTAGTCTTTCGTGATCCGGTCTCTGACAGAAAAGGAGTACGGATTTGGAATCTTCTGTTGCCTGCGCGGCAGGGCCTTGCGGATTTGGGATCATGCAGGGCATTTGCTTTTTTGTCCTTCCGGACGGGACACAAGAGGCCTCCGGAGCCGGCCTCTTGTGAATCACCGCTCCCAGAGGCGCTTTCCCCGCCTCTGGACTCCACCCCTCCAGCATGCGTACCGTGGGTCTTCTGTACCTTTGCTCAATGGGATACAGCTGAACGGCGGATGAAACGAGTTTCATCTCGCCTATCCAACGTAGGATTACAGGGGCCAGTTCCCGGATGAGTGGCACTTTATGTTTCATGGCTCGCTCAACGCCAAAGATGCAGTTTGTCCGTGTTAGACTTTTCGACTCCGTCGAGGCAGGGGGTGCAGCGGCGAGTGCTTGACTTGAACCTGCACCCCCACTACCGCACCAAACAATGGCCGTGAGTTTTCGCGTCTCTATATTGGTACGGCCATGTAATCCATGAAATGAAGAGGTTTAGCCCTCATTGAACAACGATTCCGAATCAGAAGGGAGGTTGGACCTGAGGGGGTAGAGGTGGAATCCAAAGGCGGGGGAGGCGCTCCTCCCCTGCCGTGGGGCCGGGTAAGTCCAGAGAGGGCCCGGCCCGAGGGTCCTCTCTGGTCCCGTCCGGAAGGACAAAAAAACAAACGATTTGCACGAATCCAAATCCGCAAGCGTCAGCGCGCAGAAGAAGCAGCCGTACAAGCGAAAATCCCGCCGGACGTTCATTTTCCCTTGCATTCCCGCACGATTTGTGCTATAATTTATTCTGAATCAAAGTTTGTGCAAAAAGGACTCCCTTTATGAAACCGAAAACTCCCAAAGATCCGAAGTGCGGCATCGTGGGCGGGCAGGCCGTCCTCGAGGGCGTGATGATGAAATCCGGCGACCGCTGCTCCCTCGCCGTCCGGATCCCCGGCGGGGACATCTCCCTCGACAACTCCACCCACCCTTCCCTGCGCTCAAAATATAAGCTCGCGCGCGTCCCCCTGCTGCGCGGGATCATCGCGTTCGTCGAGCAGCTGCGCCTCTCGATGGACATGCTCACCAAGTCCGCCGACATGCAGGGCATCGACATGGACGAGCCGGAGACCAAATTCGAGAAATGGCTCGCGGACAAGTTCGGCGACAAGCTCATGTCCGTCGTCGCCGGGATCGGGACGGTGCTCGGGCTCGTGCTCGGCGTCGGGCTCTTCCTCATGCTCCCGACCTTCGCGGCCAAGGGGCTTGACTGGCTGTCGGGCGGATTCATCGGGCAGTACCGCGTCCTGCGCTCCCTCGTCGAAGGCCTGGTGCGGATCGCGATCTTCGTCCTCTACGTCTGGGCCGTGTCCCTGCTCCCGGATATCCGCCGGACCTACGAATACCACGGCGCGGAGCACAAATCCGTCGCCTGCTTTGAAAAAGGTCTCCCCCTCACGCCCGAGAACGCCCGGACGTGCACCCGGTTCCACCCCCGCTGCGGGACGAGCTTCATCTTCGTGATGCTTTTACTCTCGATCATTGTGAACTCCTTCCTGACCTGGGACAACGTGTGGATCCGGTTCGGATCGAAGCTGCTCATGATCCCCCTCATCGTCGGGGTGGGCTTTGAGTTCATCCGCTACGCGGGCGGACACACGAACCTCTTCACGAGAATCTTCTCCGCGCCCGGCCTCTGGATGCAGCGGATCACGACGCGCGAGCCGGACGACAGCCAGCTCGAAGTGGCGCTCGCGGCCCTGAAGAACGCGATCCCCGTCGAGTTCGGCGGCGTCGTACAGCCGTCGGGTATTTTGCGTAAGGACGGCACGACCGGACCGGCAGAAGGAGAGGAAGAGGAGGAGGAAGGGGAAATTAAGAATTAAGAATTAAGAATGCAGAATGCAGAATGACTATGTGCAGCTGCACGCTGTATGCCTCCCCCTCGGCGTGACGGAAGGGGGCGAAAAGCTCCTCGCCGCACGCTGCCATTCTGAATTCTTCATTTTCTTCATTCTCTCATCGCCATGACACTCACCTCCATCGCCGAAAGGCTGCGAGAAGCCGGGATTGCGCCGGACGACGCGCGGCACGAAGCCCTGCTCCTCCTTGAACATGTCACCCGACTCTCCCCCGCCGCCCTCCTCGCCGACCGCGGCCGGGATTTCGATTCGCCCGCCCTTCTTGACGCCGTCGAGAGGCGCGCGGCCCGCGAACCGCTGCAATATATCCTCGGCGCGTGGGATTTCTGCGGCCTGACGCTCCGCGTGGACCGCCGCTGCCTGATCCCGCGGCCGGACACCGAAGTCGTCGCCGAACGCGCGGCAGAGCTTTTACCCGCGAACGGGCGCTTCCTCGATCTCTGCACGGGATCGGGGTGCATCGCGGCGGCGGTGTGCGCGCTCTCCGCGGACCGGCACACAAGCGGCGTTGCCTTGGAACTCGATCCGGACACAGCGGACCTCGCGCGGGAGAATCTCGCGGCCCTCGGCTTTGCCGATCGGTGTCCCGTCGTGACGGCCGATCTGCGAGACGATCCGTTCGGGGAAGAAGTCTTCGACGTCATTGTCTCGAATCCCCCGTACGTGACGGCGGAAGAGATGGCCGGCCTCGCCCCGGAGCTCGCGTGGGAGCCGCGGATCGCGCTCACGGACGGGGGCGACGGGTTGACGCTGATCCGGGAGATCCTGCGCCTGTATCGGAAACACCTCGCGCCGGGCGGCGTGCTGCTGATCGAACACGGCTGGCAGCAGGCGGACGCCGTGCGGACCATGGCCGAAGAGGAAGGGTACGCGTATGCGGCGATCACGGACTATGGCGGAAACGTGCGGGCAGGAGAATTAAGAATTAAGAATGCAGAATGAAGAATGACAGCATGCGGTGCGGAGTGTTTGACCCCTTCCGGCAAGCGATTTGCAGGCGTACAGCGTGCGGTGAGAGCTTTTCGACCCCTTCCGGCAAGCGATTTGCGAGCAAATCACTAGCCACCCGAGTTCATCTCCGATGAACTCGTCGACTTTGTTTCACAAAGTCGGCTCCCCACGGAGGAGGAGGCAAGCGACGTGCGGTGCGGGCAGTATCCGGCCGCTTTCCTGTATTGGTGAAGCCAGTATTTCCCCCTATATAAAGTTCTTTGCGGAGCTTTCTTTCAAGAAAGCGACCGTTCTCCTTGAAATGAGAGTACTATGAGAATTCAAATCTATGACACGACTCTCCGCGACGGAGAGCAGACGCCCGGGGTACACTTCGGGGTCCGACAGAAGCTCGACATAGCCCGGCGGCTCGCGAAGACCGGGGTCGACATCATCGAAGCGGGCTTTCCCGCCTCCTCCCCCGGCGATCGGGAAGCCGTCGCCACCGTAGCCGCGGCCTCCGGCAGGGGGGAACTGGGCGACACGGTGGTTTCGGCGCTCGCCCGCATGATCGAGAGCGACATCGACGCGGCGGCGGACGCCCTGCGAGAGGCGAAACGCAAGCGGCTGCACATCTTCATCGCGACGAGCGACATCCATCTCGAAAACAAGCTCCGGATCGGGCGGGAAGAGTGCCTCGAACGCATCCGGGCCTGTTCCGCGTACGCGCAGAGCCTTCACGCCTTCGACGAGATCGAATTCTCCGCCGAGGACGCGACGCGGTCGGACTTCGACTTCCTCACCGAAGCCGTGCGGTGTGCCGTCGAGGGCGGAGCCGGGATCGTCAACATCCCCGACACCGTCGGCTATACCACGCCCGCGGAGTTCCAGGAGATCCTCATCCGGCTGCGCGGACAGATCCCCGGCGACTGGCGCATGAGCGTGCACTGCCACAACGACCTCGGCATGGCGACTGCCAATTCCCTCGCGGCGGCGGAGTGCGGGGCCGAACAGATCGAATGCACCGTCAACGGCCTCGGCGAGCGGGCGGGCAACGCGGCGATGGAAGAGATCGTCATGGCCCTGAGGGTCCGCCGCGACGCGATCCGGTCCGGCGGGGAGGAGATCACCTGCGGCATCGTCACGCAGGAGATCACCGAGACGAGCCGCCTGGTCGCGTCCCTGTCGGGCGTGCCGGTGCAGCCGAACAAGGCCGTCGTCGGGCAGAACGCCTTCGCGCACGCGTCCGGGATCCATCAGCACGGCGTCATCGCCGCGCGCGGGACGTACGAGATCATGAATCCCGAAGACCTGGGGCTGACGGCGAATACCATCGTCCTCGGCAAGCTGAGCGGGCGGCACGCGTTTGCCGACCGGGTCGCGCAGATGGGCTATTCCCTCGACGCCGCCGGGATCGACGCGACCTTCGCGCGCTTCAAGGAGATCGCCGACAAGAAGCCGGTGCTCACGGACGACGACGTGCGCGCGATCGTGGGCGAATACCTCGACTCCCTCGAGGGGCGGTATTATCTCGACACCTTCCAGATCCAGTCCGGGAACCACATCCGGGCGATGGCGCTGGTCTCGCTCTCGGCAAAGGATCCCGCCGATCCCGCGAAGGAACCCGCGGTCATCACGGAAGCGGCGCCCGGAGAGGGTCCCGTCGACGCGGCGTTCAATGCGGTCAACCGGATCGCGGGCGCGGACGGGGGCCGGGTGGAGCTGGTCTCGTACGGGATCACTGCAGTCACGGAGGGCACGGACGCCCTCGGCGAGGCGCGGGTCAAGATCGCCGACACGGAGAGCGGAACGATCTTCACGGGCCGCGGCGTGTCCACCGACGTCATCAAGGCGTCGATCAAGGCGTACCTCGGCGCGATCAATAAATGGGAACGGATGAGAGGGAATTAAGAATTACGAATGAAGAATTAAGAATGACGGCGTGTGGTGCGGAGCGGTCGGCCCCTTCCGGCAAGTGCCGTGCAGAGCGTATGGCCCCTTCCGGCACGACGATTTGCGGGCATACAGCGTGCGGTGCGGAGCGTTTGGCCCCTTCCGGCAAGTGCCGTGCAGAGCGTATGGCCCCTTCCGTCACGGCTGCGCCGTGACACCTCCCCCAGAGGGGGAGGCAACAGCGTGCGGCGCATGCAATATCGGCAGTATTTCTATATTGGTGAAGCCAGTATCTTCCCCCCAGAATAAAGTTCTTTGCGGAGCTTTCTTTCAAGAAAGCGACCGTTCCCCCTGAAACGAGAAGCCTATGAAAATCGAAATTTTTGACACGACGCTACGCGACGGCGCGCAGGGCGTAGGCGTGGAGTTTTCCGCGGACGATAAGCTGCGGGTCATTCACGTCCTCGACCGACTGGGCGTAGACTACATTGAGGCCGGCATGATCACCGATGCGGCGACGGCGGCGTTTTTCGACGCGCTCGGACCCGTGCAAAAGGAGCTCACATGCGCGAAGCTGACCGTCTTTGCGTCCACCGCGAAGGTCGGCACCGATGCCGCGGACGACGCGCTGCTCGCGATGGCGGCAAAGGCTCCCGTGCCGGCGGCGACCGTGTACGGCAAGGCGTGGCTCTGGCAGGTCACTGAGGTCCTCGGAGCGACGGCTGAGGAGAATCTAAGGCTCATCCGGGACAGCGTGGCCTTCCTCGCCGCCTCCGGGAAAGAGGTCCTCTTCGACGCCGAGCATTTCTTTGACGGCTGGGCGGACAATCCCGAATACGCCATGGCGGTCGTCGACGCGGCGTTCGAGGCGGGCGCGAGCCGGGTGATTCTCTGCGACACCAACGGCGGGATGCTCCCCGACGTTGTGGGGCTCGTCACCGGCGCGGTGCGGAAGAAACACGATCGGATCGGCATCCACTGCCACAACGACATGGGCATGGCCGCCGCGTGCTCCGTCGCCGCCGTCCTCGCGGGCGCGCAGCAGGTGCAGGGCACCGTCTCCGGGATCGGGGAGCGCTGCGGCAACGCCAATCTCAATACCCTCATCCCCGTGCTCCAGTGCAAGCTCGGCTTCGACTGCATCGGGGACCGCCTCTCCTCCCTCACCGCCGCCGCGCGTGCCGTGTCCGACGCCGCCAACCTCTCCTTCGACGAGAGCGAACCCTTCGTCGGCGGCTATGCGTTCACCCATAAAGCGGGAACCCACATCGACGGCGTGGCGAAGCGGCCCCGGTCCTTCGAGCACATCGATCCCGCCGCCGTCGGCAACGAGCGGAACACCGTCGTCAGCGGACTGAGCGGGCGGGCCGCCGTCATCGACAAGATGCGCGCCGCATTCCCCGAAGAGCGGTTCTCGAAGGACGATCCCCGCGTTCTGTGCGCCGCCGCCATGATCCGCGAACGCGAGGCCGAGGGCTTTGATTATGAAGACGCCTCCGCGTCGCTGGCCCTGGTACTCGACGAGGCGCTCGGGGTGCGGAAGTCCTTCTTCCGCCTCGAATCGCTCAAGGTGATCGTGGACGAACAGGCGCAGATGCAGGCGGCGAATACGGGCAATGCCTTCTCCGCATCGGCGGTCATCAAGATCGCGGTCGGGGAGCGGGAATACCTCACGGCGGGCGAGGGAAACGGTCCGGTCAACGCGATCGACGAAGCCCTGCGCCGCGCGCTCTTGCGGTTTTATCCCGAGATCGCGTCGATGCACCTCACGGACTACCGCGTCCGCGTGCTCGATTCGCGGGCGACGGCATCGGCGGTGCGCGTGGCGATCGAATCCACGGACGGCCATTCGGTCTGGCGCACGGTCGGGGTCTCCTCCGACGTCATCAACGCCAGCTGGCAGGCGCTGCGGGATTCGGTGGAGTATATGTTGAAAAAGAAGTCTGAGGCGTGAAGCGTAAAGTAAAAAACTGCCGCAGAGCGGCAACTTCACTCGACGACGCGAAGCGTCAAGAACTTCACTGCGAAGCAATTTCACTGCGCAGCAAATTCACTCGTCTCCTTCGTTCTCTTCCCGAGCGGGGTCGTGGAACATTCCCGGAAAGAAATCGGAGAGATATAGAAAAGAAAACTTACGGGGAA
This sequence comes from Clostridia bacterium, assembly GCA_017550315.1. Classification (GTDB taxonomy): domain Bacteria; phylum Bacillota; class Clostridia; order Oscillospirales; family CAG-272; genus UMGS1696. The sequence continues at coordinate 6,761 of JAFZPN010000201.1, read as the reverse complement.
CCTGACAAGAATTAACATTTGTTAAACTACAATTGCAACCTTTTGGTGAGGCCCTGTAAGATTGTCGCATACACCACGAAAAGGCGCAGCAACTTCTCTCGTCTCTTTCCCGTGCGTGATGGCAGCACAAACCCCAAAACGCAAGAGGAAGGGAAACAAAAGATAACAGCGGGGAAACGCAAAAGGACACATTTGTTAAACAGCAATTGTAGCAACTCGCCCCCCTATAAGAAAGCCGCTTATCCCTTACCCCACGAAAAGGCGTAGCAAATTGCACGCTTCTCTTTCCCGCGCGCGATCGCGGAACATTCCCGGAAAGAAATCGAAAAGAAATTGAAAGAAACCGGAAAAAGGAATCGCACGGGGAAGGAAACACGCGGGAATCTGAAAAGAATTAACATTTGTTAAACTACAATTGCAGCCATTTGCCCCTGCCCAGAAAAGAAAATAACTCCTTCTGAGAAGGAGTACGGATTGCCACGTCGCAGGTCGCGGGACCTGCTCCTCGCAATGACACATTTATGCGGCGTGTTCCCACACACGGTAGCTTGTCCCCCTCATGCCCGCGGGGGCTTCCCCGCCCGCTGAGCGGCAGTTCATTCTGCATTCTGCATTCATCATTCTGAATTCACACTCGAAAGGCACCATCCATCATGAACACCATTCTCCTCCTCTTCGGCGGGAAATCCTCGGAATACGAGGTCTCCCTCTCCTCCGCGACCGGCGCGTATCAGAACATCGACCGCCGGAAATACAACGTCCTCCTCTGCGGGATCACCAAAAAAGACGGCCGCTTCTGGCTCTACGAGGACGATCCCGCGAAGATCGCCGACGGCACGTGGGCGGACGGCCGGAAAGTTCCCCTCTCCGTCGATCTCTCGGACGGCTCGCTCTCGGTGGATCGGGACGGCGTGATCGAACACCTGCGCCCGGACGCCGTGCTGCCGATGATCCACGGGAAATACTGCGAGGACGGCACCCTGCAGGGGCTTTTCGCCGTGGCGGGGATCCCCGTCGTCGGCTGCGACTGCCAGTCCTCCGCCGTCTGCATGGACAAGGCGGTGACCAAGGCGATCGTCGCGATCGAGACCGGCTTGAAAACGGCGCGCGGCATTGTCGTCAAGGCAGAGAACGCCGGGACCCCGGCAGAGATCGATGCGGTCCGGCGCGCGGCGGAGGAGGCCTTCGGCTATCCGATGTTCGTCAAGCCGGCACGGGCGGGCTCGTCCGTCGGGGTGAACAAGGTGAAGAAGCCGGAGGATTTTGCGCGCGCCTTGGCGCTGGCCTTTGCGGAGGACACGAAGATCCTCGTCGAGGAAGCGGTCAACGGCCGGGAGATCGAGGTCGCGGTGCTCGAGGAGCACGGGCGCTACACGGTGGCGCATCCGGCGGAGATCGACTGCGGATCCTCGGAGTTCTATGACTACGAGACGAAATACATCAGCGACGCGTCGTCGTTCTATCTGCCCGCGCGGATCTCGCCCGAGAAGCAGGAAGAGGTGCGGGGACACGCCGAGGCGATTTTCCGCGCGCTCGACTGCCGGGGCCTGGCCCGTGTGGACTTCTTCTGCACGCGGGACGGGGAGGAATTCGTGTTCAACGAGATCAACACGCTCCCGGGCTTCACGCCGATTTCGATGTATCCGAAGATGATGGTGAACGAGGGGATCGCGTACGGGGAGCTCTTGGATCGGTTGATTCAGACGGCGATCGGCGGGGAGAATTAAGAATTACGAATGAAGAATTAAGAATGGCCGCGTTCGGGTTGTGCGCACCTTCACCGGGACACACTTCCTATATTGGTGAACGAACTTGCGCCAGCGAGTTCGTCTCCCGTCCGCGGGCACTGCCCGCCGCGCAGATAAAACTTTCATAAAGAGAGAATAAAGAGAAAAGAGAGAAAAAGAGAAAGGAGCGCACCGCTATGTCCATCCTCATCAAACCCATCTCCGCCCTCGAAAAATGCTTCATGGACGAGTCCATCGACGAGAAACAGACCGTCTGCTGCGGAGAGGCTCTCCTCGGCGAGGAATTCTCCTTTGAGGTCGCCTACACCTCCGACGATCCGGCCGACCATCCCAAACGCATGACGCATCTCGCCGTCGTCTCCCCCCTGCGCGACTGCATCACCGTGCGCTCGGTCGAGCAGGTCCCCGTGCGCCTGCCCTGCTACAACGGCTGTGACGACAACTATCTGCGCAAAACGCCCGGTTTCTATCCCGACCTCCTCATGCCGCTCGATCCGAAGGACGACGTCCCCGTGGTGTACGGCGAGCTGAAGGCCCTCTGGGTCACCGTGCGCGTGCCGGAAGGGCTGACCCCCGGCGATTATCCCATCACGATCCGGCTCGAATGCGGCGAGCTCACCGCGTCGGCGGAGTACAGCTTACACGTCATTGGGGCGGTCCTCCCGAAGCAGAAGATGACCGTCACCGAGTGGTTCCACACCGACTGCATCGCCAACTATTACGGCCTCGACACCTTCTCCTGCCGCCACTGGGAGTATATCGCGAAGTTCATGCGGACGGCGGTCGAAAACGGGATCAACGCCATCCTCATGCCCGTCTTCACCCCGCCGCTCGACACCGCCGTCGGAGGCGAACGCCGGACCACGCAGCTGGTCGACGTCACCAAGACCGCGGACGGCTGGGAATTCGGCTTCGACCGCGTGGAGGAGTGGGTCCGGATCGCGAAGTGCGTCGGCGTCGAGTATTACGAGGTCTCCCATTTCTATACCCAGTGGGGCGCGGGACATGCCCCGAAGGTCATGGCGTGGGTCGACGGGGAGTACCGCCGCGTCTTCGGCTGGGAAACCGACGCCACCTCGGATGAATACCGCGGATTCCTGCGCGCGTTCATCCCCGCGTTCCTCAAGAAGATGGAGGAGCTCGGCGTCGCGGACCGCTGCCTCTTCCACGTCTCGGACGAACCGCACCTCGACCACCTCGAGGCGTATAAAGCGGCGCGGGAGCAGATCGCGGACCTGCTCGAAGGCCACCGCATCATGGACGCGCTCTCGTCGTTCGAGCTCTATCAGACGGGCGCGTGCTCGCATCCGATCCCGTCGAACAACCACATCGAGCCCTTCCTCGCGGCGGGGGTCGAGGATCTCTGGACGTACTACTGCTGCGGGCAGGGCAATCAGGTCTCGAACCGCTTCGTTGCCATGCCCATGGCCCGGACCCGCGTGATCGGCATGCAGTTCTGGAAATATAAGATCACCGGCTTCCTGCAGTGGGGCTACAACTTCTACAGCTCGCAGTATTCGGTGCGCCCGATCGACCCGTACCAGGTCACGGACGGCGAGTACTTCTATCCGGCGGGCGACGGGTTCGCGGTGTATCCCGGCCCGATGGGCGAGCCGTACGAGACCCTACACATGAAGGCGTTCACGATGGCGCTGATCGACCGGAGGGCAATGGATCTGGCAGAGGAGCTCTGCGGCCGCGACGCGGTGATGGCGGTGCTCGAGGCGGACGGCGAGGTCACGTTCTCGCAGTACCCGCATTCCGCAGAGTGGCTCGAGGGCGTGCGGCACGGGGTGAACAGGATGATTGAAGAGACGGTTGGGAAGTAAAACTGCGCGAAGCGCACATTCACTTCCGATGACGCTTCGCGGCGAGGAGCTTTCCCTGCACGCGTTTCCCTCGTTCTCTCTCCGTCCCCCCTGCGAAATCAACGCGGGATGAAGGACCGGGTGAAAAGCGCTGTGCGCGTGAAATTCGCTGGATGGATCCAGCGAGTGAAGTTCTTGATGCTTCGCGTCGTCGAGTGAATTTGCCGCGGAGCGGCAGTTACAGGCAGAATACACATTTTTGAGGAGTTTTTTCATGGACATCACGAAATTCTACGCCGATCCGAACGAGATGCCGCTGGATCACATCAAGCCGGACGGCGGGTTCACGGGCATCTTCCGCACGATCGCGTGCGTCGGCGATTCGCTCTCCTCCGGGGAGTTTGAATCCACCTCCCCCGACGGCGGCAAGGGGTATCACGACCTGTTCGAGTACTCCTGGGGCCAGTACATCGCGCGCGCGGCTGGGACGAAGGTCTACAATTTCTCCCGCGGCGGGATGACCGCGAAGGAATACCTCGAGGGCTGGGGCGAGGCGAACGGGGTCTGGGATCCCGACAAGGCGGCGCAGGCCTACATCTTCGCGCTCGGCGTGAACGACCTCTTCGGTCTAAGGCAGGAGTTAGGCACCGCGGACGACATCGATCTCGAAAATCCCGAGAACAACCGCCCGACCTTCGCCGGGATGTACGGAAAAATCATCCAGAAATACAAAGAGATCCAGCCGAAGGCGCGGTTCTTCCTCATGACCATGCCCCGCGAATCGGCGAAGCCGGACAATCCGGGCGACCGCGTGCACCGCGACCACGCGAAGCTCTTACACGACATCGCGGCGAAGTTTGACTACACCTACGTGATCGACCTCTTCCGCGACGGGCCGGTGTACGACGCCGAATTCCGGTACAATTTCTTCCTCGGCGGACACATGAACGCGGCGGGGTACCTCCTCACCGCGCAGATGACGATGACGTACATCGACTGGATCATCCGGAACAATCCGGAGGACTTCGCGCAGATCGGATTCGTCGGAACGCCGTGGCACAATGCGGAGAGAAAGTGGTAATAATTCTGAATTAAGAATGTAGAATTAAGAATGACAGCGTGCGGAGTGAAGCTGCACGATGTAAGCCTGCCCCTCTGGGGGAAGCCGACTTTGTGAAACAAAGACGGAAGGGGCGAAGCGAATCGCACATCTTTCCGCCGACCGGAAAATTTCCCGACGCTGGCCCGCAAATCGCTAAAATTCGCGATGACAGGCGGGACAAGGTGTGATATAATAGGATCAGAAAACCATCGGAATTCACTCGAGCAAAGCAAGGAGAACCACCATGGAAACCAAATTCTGTGAGAACTGCGGTGCGAAGATGCCCATCGAGAGCAAATTCTGCACCGAATGCGGCACGCCTTTTCCGAAGGCAGAGCCGAAGAAGGAACAGCCCGCACCTGCACCGGAACCGGAAAAGCCGGCAGAGCCGGCAGAGCCCGAGGTGCCCGAGACGCCCTATGAGGCGCCGATCGAGCTGCCCGCCCGCGAGCCCGAACCCGTCGCACCGATCCCGCCCGTAACGCCGAATCCTGCGCCGGCCCAGCAACCGGCCCAGCCGCAGCCGACGTACACCGCGGCACCGGCACAGCCTCAGCAGCCGACACAACAGGCACAGCCGGTACAGCAGCCGTACAGTCAGCCTGCCCAGCCGGTCCGTCCCGCTCCGGTGACGACACAGGCACAGCCCCAGACGCAGCCGACGTATGCGCAGCCCGTGAAACCGGCACCGACCCCGGCACCCGCGGCGGCATACGGCACCCCGGTCTACGGCGCGGCAGCGGTCGATCCGGAGATCACCAAGGAATCCGTCAAAGGCACGAAGTACGAGCCCGTCAGCGCGCTCGGCTGGTTCGGGATCTTCCTGCTGGTCGGGATCCCGCTCATCGGGCCGCTGCTCGTCATCATCTGGGCCTGCTGCGGATGCCGGAAGCAAAACAAGCGGACGTTTGCGCGCGGGATTCTGATCTCGTGGCTCGTCGGGCTGCTGATCGCGGGGCTGATCGGACTGGCCCTGCGGAGCAAGATCCTCGATTTCGCGAAGAATTACGCGACGGAGAACGGGATTGCGTACAGCGAAGGCACGGTGGTCGAGGATGTGCTGAACAGCTTCCTCAACCAGTTCGGGTATGAGATCGCGAAGTAAGATGTGATGCGGAATGCGCATCGGGAAAGAACGTGCGGTGAAAACCGTGCGTTCTTTTTTGCGGGGACCGGGCAGTGCCCGGGGACACAAGACGAACTCGGCGGGGATGCCCCCGCTGGGCACCTCGTGACCGGGCTGTGCCCGCTCACGTTTGACGAACTCGCCTGAAGGCAAGTTCGTTCGCCAATATAGAAAGTGCGTACCTGAAAATGGTACGCATTTTTGTTTTGAAGCGATGCAAAAAAGAGGGAGAACGGATTGCCGCGTCGAAGAGTTTCCGCTTGCGGAAATTCACTCCTCAGCGATGACACCTGTTTATGTGACGGACCCCCGGTTTCATCGGCATAATCGTTTGTGATACAGGCGGTACCGCTGCAGAATCCGTTCTGCAATGCATAAAATTGTGTCATTGCGAGGAGCGAGCCTCAGGGCTCGTGACGTGGCAATCCGTACCCCTTCTTTGATTTCGGCGCACAAAAAGAGGCCGTCGCCTTCTCCTTTTTCAAGGATAAACGCGACAGCCTCCGTGCGCTTTATGAGATTTACTTGCACACGAGTTCCCCTGTCCCCGCGTCGACATCCACCGTGACGGTCGCACCTTCGGAGAGGGTCCCTGCGAGGATGGTGCGGGCGATCAGGGTCTCGACCTTCGCCTGCAGATACCGCTTCATCGGGCGCGCGCCGAAGACCGGATCGTAGCTCTCCGCGATGATCTTGTCCTTCGCCGCCTCCGTGAGCACGAGCGTCAGGTTCTTCTCCGCAAGGCGCTTTGCCAGCGAGGCCGTGAGGAGATCGATGATCCCGCGGATGTTCTCGCGCGAGAGCGGCTTGTAGAAGACGATCTCGTCGAGGCGGTTGAGGAACTCCGGCCGGAACGAGCGCTTTAAAAGCTCGCTGACCTGCGCGCGGGCCTCCTCGCTGATCTCGCCGTCGGCGGTGATGCCGTCGAGCAGGAACTGGCTGCCGAGGTTGCTCGTCAGGATGATGATCGTGTTCTT
>JAFZPN010000200.1 GCA_017550315.1 Clostridia bacterium | reverse complement strand
CGGCATGAACGACGCCCTTGACCTCGGCGTGACATGGCTTGAGCGTTATCTCGCATCGTGAAGCAAACGGCCGGAACACCACCGGCTGTTTTTTCATCGAAAGAAAACCGGGACCATGGCAGCGAAAGCCGCGTGTCCCCGGTTTTTGGATTTTTACGGAATCATCTCTCGTTGATCTGCTTCTGCGCCCATGTGAGGAGCGGCGTGCGGATCGGCGGGGAAAGATTCTCGGGCAGCGCGTCGGGCGGGAAGAAACGAAGCTCTTCGACCTCTTCCGGCTGTCCGACCGGTGTCCCGGACCATCTGCGGCAGACAAAGACGATATCGACGTTCGAGACCTCGTCGCCGTTCGGGTAGATATAATGCGTGTCGGGCCCAGAGAACACGCCGAAAAGGGTCAGCTCCTCGGCCAGGAGACCGGTTTCCTCATAAAGCTCGCGGCGCGCGGCGTCCTCCACGACTTCGTCGAGCTCGACGGAGCCGCCGGGATAGCCCCAGCAGTGGTTGTCGGTCCGGCGTTCGAGCAGGACCTCGCCCGCTTCGTTCACCGGGATGACGCTTGCGCCGACCTGCAAAATCGGGCAGTGTCCGACGAGCGCGCGCAGGGAACGGATGTAATCGGTCATAACGCTCTCCCTCCCGCTCAGGACGCCGGTTTGATCTGGTTCTTCGGCGCCATCTTGGACATCTGCCTCTGCGCCATCACAAGGCCGTAATAGATGCCCTGCTTCCGCATCAGCTCTTCGTGCGTACCGATCTCCGCCACCTCGCCCTGTTCGAGAACGAGGATCTTCGTCGCGTTGCGGAGCGTGGAAAGGCGGTGTGCGATGGCGAGCGTCGTGCGGTCCGCGATCAGCTTCTGCAGAGCGTCCTGGATTTGCTTTTCCGTCTCCGTGTCGAGCGACGCTGTCGCCTCGTCGAGGATCAGGATCCGCGGATTGTGCAGAAGCGCCCGTGCGATCGCCACTCTCTGCCGTTCGCCGCCGGACAGGGTGTGCCCGCGTTCGCCGACCTTGGTATTATAGGCGTTCGGCAGCTTCATGATGAAGCTGTGCGCGCCGGCAGCCTTGGCCGCGGTGATGACCTCGTCGCGGGTGGCATCCGGCTTGGCGTATGCGATGTTGTCGTAGATCGAGCCGGAGAAGAGGAAGGTCTCCTGCAGGACGACGCCGATCTGCGAGCGCAGGGAATCCTGCGAAAGATCGCGGATGTCGATGCCGTCGATGCGGATGGTCCCCTCGGACACGTCGTACATGCGCATGACGAGATTGATGAGCGTGGATTTTCCGACGCCGGACTTGCCGACGATGCCGACCATCTCGCCCGGATGGATCTCCGCGTTGATATGCTTCAGGACGTACTGGGTCTTGTCATAGCCGAAGGACACGTCCTCGAAGGTGATCGTGCCGTCGATTTTGTGGTCGATCGCGCCTTCGCGGTCCGCCACATCCGCGCCCTCGTCAATGACGTCGAAGATCTTGACGACCGAGGTCATCGTGCGGGTCAGACGGCGCGGCAGCCAAGACAGCCAGCGCAGCGGCCCGTAGATGATGCTGACGTAGGCGGAGAACTGGCTCATCTCGCCGAGCGTCATCTCGCCGCCGATGATCTTGCGGCCGACGTAGTAGAGCAGGAAGTATTCGCCCACGCCCATGAGGAAGTTGAGAAACGGCTGGATCTTCGCAAAGAAGTGCTCCGTCAGGATCCGCGTGTCGCGCAGATCGCGGGAAACCTTGTCAAAGCGTTCGATCTCGCGCTTTTCCATGCCGAACGCCTTCACGACACGGATGCCGGAGAAGGTGTCGTGCAGGATGGAGTTCTCGCGGGAATCGAGCTGCCAGCTGCGGTGGAACACGTGCCGCATGAAGCTGTGGAAGAGCCGGAAGCTGTACATGACGATCGGCGTCGGGAGGATGATCATCAGCGCCAGCCGCCAGTCATACGTGAAGAGATAGATGCCGACAACGAGCAGGATCAGGATCTGTTCCGCCATATTGCCGAAATCGTTGGAAATGAACCGGGAGAGCTCCGCCGTGTCGTTCGAGACGCGGTTCATGAGCTCGCCGGAGGTGCGCTTCGAGATGCGCGCGATCGACATCTTCTGGATCTTGTCGAACACGAGCTCGCGCAGGGTCGCCGTGATGTTGTTGCCCGCCCGGATGAGCAGGACGCTGCGGATCATCGAGAGCCCGCGCTGCACGATGTTCACGGCGAAGAGCAGGGCAATGACCGTGAGATATCCGGCGAGCTTCGGCATCTCGGCCGCCTTGATGTAGTCGTCGACGAGGATGCGGTTGATGTAGGGCGGGATGAGGTTGACGAGTGCGATGATGAAATAGAAGACGACGGAGAGATAGATCAGGGGGTGATAGGGCTTCGCGATCTTCCAGAGCCGCCCGATGTAGTTCTTCTTGTCGACGCAGTGCTCGCAGACGTTCGATCCGGGGCGGTACTGCCGATGGCATTTCGGGCACCGCCGGTCGATCTCCGCCTCGTATTCGTAGCTGATTTCCTGTCCTTCGAGATACTTGCCGATCTCGCGCGCCACCGCCGCATAGAAATCGACAAACGAATTATCCGCGCGGCAGAGAATGTGCCATTCGCCGCTCTTCAGCCGGTATTCGATGAAGCAGCAGCCGTTCCCCTGCCGGAAGACGGCTTCTTCGACGTCACAGAGCGGCACGGACGCGGTCTCTGCTCCGTCCGCATAGACGAGGAAGCGGTCTTTCGTCAGGACGGCGATCCCGTCCACGTGCCGCCGGATCGCGGTCGGCGTCAGGTTATAATCGATGGGGAGAAGGATGTCTTCGGCGGTGAGGGACTTGTCGAGCGCGAGGACCTTCTCCGTGAGGGTCGTTCTTTTCTCCATGGTTTGCTCCCTTCCAGAGGATCACAGGAAGAGTTCGATCCGCTTGAAGCTCTTGCGGTCGAGTTTTTCGATATCGGGGATCTCGTAGCGGTTGCCGTCGATGTCGTTTGCGAAGATGCGGGTCCCGCCGACCTTCAGAAGGTTCGAGAACGTGTCGCGCATGGTGAACTCCATCTCGCCTTCGTCGGTGAGGACCTTCCAGTAGGAATACCCGAACTTGTCCTTGACCGAGAGGATCTGCCGGATCACCGGGGTGAAGTACTTCCGGTCGAGCTCGTCGCGCAACAGCTTCGCCGTCTCCTCCCCGAGTTCGTCGATCTCGCGGATGATCCCGATTTCCTTGGAATCCATGTCGAGAACGGAGATATACGCGTAGGGAAAATCGAAGGGGAACGCGCGGTGGAGGAAGATGCGGTCATAGACCGTCTCCTCTTCGACGCCTTCTTCGTTCGGGAAGCGGACCGTCATTTTCACAAAATCGCTCTGCTTCTCGAATCTCGCGTTTTCCGCGGTGATGTATCGTACGGCGACGACTTCTTTTAAGGTCATCGCCTCTGTTTTCTGTTCAGCCATATCCGCCTCCGTTTATTCTTCGATGCCGATGTTCTTCATGGCTTCCATCTGGAGCTTGTACAGGTTGTAATAGATGCCGCGCTTCGTGATGAGCTCCTGATGCGTGCCGGCCTCGGGGACCATGCCGTTTTCGATGACGATGAGCTTGTCCGCGTCGCGGAGCGTCGAGAGCCGGTGCGCGATGGTGATCGTCGTGCGGCCCACGGAGAGGCGTTCCAGCGCGGTCTGGATCTTGCGCTCGGTCTCCGTATCCATCGCGGCGGTCGCTTCGTCGAGGATCAGGATCTTCGGGTCGCGCAGGATCGCACGGGCGATGGACACCCGCTGACGCTCGCCGCCGGAGAGATCCTTGTGGCCGAAACCGATCATCGTGGAATACGCGTCCGGGAGGCCGATGATGAAGTCGTGCGCGCCGGCGATCTTCGCGGCTTCGATGACCTCCTCTTCGGTCGCCTCGGGCTTGGCGTAGCGGATGTTGTCAAGGATCGTCCCCATAAAGAGGTAGGTCTCCTGCGAAACGATCGCCACGTTGCGCCTCAGGTCTTCATAGGCGAGATCGCGCACGTTCACGCCGTCGATTTTGATCTCGCCGCTTTCGGTGTCGTAGAGCCGGATCAACAGATTCGCGAGCGTCGATTTGCCCGCGCCCGTGTGCCCGACGATGCCGAGCGCTTCGCCCGGTTCCACCGAAAAGCCCACGCCGTCGATGACCTTGCGGTTTTTTTCATAGGAGAAGTCCACGCCCGAGAATTCGACGCGGCCTTCGCACTTTTCGAGGTGCACGGGATGGTCGGATTCCATGACGTCGGGCTTGGCGTCCATGATCTCCACGAGGCGGCTCATCGCGTTGAGGCTGTCGGTGAATTCATAGACCATGCCGACGAAGGAGCCGAGCGGGGAAAGGATCATGTTCATGTAAGCCGTAAAGGTGAGGAGCACGCCGTAGGTCATCTTTCCCTGGATGACCATCCAGCCGCCCGCGCCGAGGACCGTCAGGTTGCTGACGAGGAAGAGCAGATTGAGGATCGGGAAGGCCACGGTCCCGAAGGTCGAGGTCTCGATCTCCGCGGACATCAGGTCACGGCTGCTGCGGTCGAAGCGCACGGTCTCCGCTTTTTCCTTCGAGAACGCCTTGACGACGCGCATGCCGGAGAGGATGTCCGAGAGGATCCCGTTCATCTTGCGCACGCGGGTCCAGCGCTTGATGTGGAAGGTGTCCATCTTGTGGAACAGAAACCGCATCCCGAAGAAGAGCAGGGGAACCGTCAGAACGGTGAGCAGCGTGAGGAGCGGGTTCATGATGAGCATGATGACGAGGATCACGGCGATCTGCACGATGTTCACGACATAGTAGGGAACCCCGTCGCAGAAGAACCAGTAGATCGTGTTCGCGTCGCGCGTGACCTGCGTCATGAGGCCGCCGGTCTGCCGGTTCGTGAAGAAGGAGAGGGACAACCGCTCGATCGAGGAGAAGATGACCTTCTTGAGGTCGTAGATGACGTTGGCCGCGATCGTGGTCGTCACGAGGCTGTGGATCACCGAGAAGAAGGTGTTGAGCAGGCGCGTGCCGATGATGATGCAGAGCACGAGCAGGACCTGTCCGTAGAAGCGGCCCGCCTTGTCGAGCACCTGATCGTAATAGAAGCCGGAGGAGATGTACGGCGCGAGGATCCCGAGGCCGCTCGTGAGGATGAGCATCAGGATGAGCAGGGCGATCTCCTTCTTGTATTTCAGAACAAACTCCGAGGTCCGGCGGATGATGCGGCTCTTGTCCATGCACTTCGGGCAGAGCTTGCGCTCTTCGTCGATGTAGCGCGTGCCGCATTTCGGGCAGAACATCTCGTCGTGCGCGCGGTGGCTCTCTTCGTCCGGGGTGATCTTCCCGTCCTTTTTGAGCTCGCCGAGGAAGCGCGCGACGGTCCAGAAATCGGGTTTATAGGTATTGGAAAGGTTCCCGAGAAGCAGGTAATCGCCGTCTTTCGTCTTCGCGGTGAAGCGCGCCGACGCGATCTGCTCCTCGACCTTGAATTCGTCGAGGTCAGCAAGGGGCCAGGTGTCCCAGGTGAGAAGCTCGAACATCCGCATGAGCCGGTTGTTCCGGGTGAAGACGGTCGTGTGCGGAGCCCGCATGAGCGTGACCGAACCGGAGAGGACGATGATATCGTCCGCCGTCGCGAGCAGGTAGCAGTCGGAGCGCACCATCTCGAGGTTCCGGTCGGAACGGACGCAGCAGAGGATCGAATCCTGCGGGATCCCTTTTTCTTCCAGGACGGGCACGATGTCCCCGGGCAGCGCGGAGGGATTCGCCGGGTCAAAGTACCACTGTTTTTCCGTCATAGCGTGAGTCTCCTTTTTTGCGAGGGTCGTGGGCGTGAAGCTGAGGACAGCCTCGTATTATTATAGCGGTTTTTGGATGGCATGTCAAGGTCTATACGAAAATTTCTAAAATATCTCGCGCTGATTTAATTTTATATTTTTCCTGCGGAATACTTAACAAAACGCTTCGTTTGTGCTATAATAAAAAAAACTGACCTGACCCGGAGGATTCGGATGACAGATCGCATCGCGGCGGCCGATCCCGCCGCTCTGAAAAAAGCGTTCCTCGGCCAGAGAAGCGCGCTCAGCCCGTATATCTACCTTCCCCTCGATACCAAGGGCGGACTCGACCGGGAAGAGCGGATCGCGAAGCTCTTCGCCGGATACAAGAAATCGGGCTTCTGGGGCGTGATCCCGTTCTCGAACAAAAACTTTGCCCTCCGTCCCCTCTCCGAAGAGATCGAAGCGGTCTGGGGCACCGTCGTCCGGGAAGCGGAAGAAAACGACCTTGCGCTCGGCTATCTCGACGACACCTACGTCATGCGGGAATATCTGAAAGCGCTTCCGCCCGAAGAAGAGGCCGGCTGCCGGATCCTCTCGGAATTTGAATACGCCTGCTCGGAGAACACGACCTTCAAGAAGAAGCTGCACACCACGGGCCCTCTCATGGCGCTCTGCGCGGTGAACGACGACGATCTGACGATCCTCGACCTGCGTGACCGCATCGAGGACGGCGCGGTCGTGTGGGATGTCCCGGCGGGGAACTGGAACGTCATGGAGTTCGTCTGCGAGCCCGATCCCGACGCGCACTACATCGACATGATGGACTACCGGACCTCCTCGGATTACCTGAAACGGACGGCAGGCGCGCTGCTCGACCGGATCGATGCGGAAGGGCAGGTCTTCCGCCTCTTCATCGCGCGCAACGTCCTCTATGCCGGGCGGAACCGCCGCATGTGGCATCCGGACTTCAACCGCGCGTTCCACGAGGCATACGGATTCGATCCCGCGCCGTATTATCCGCTCCTCTTCCGCGGATTCCCCGGGCATTCCGGGCGGTATAAGTCCCTCATGATGTCCCTGCGCGCGAAGATGCTGACGGACGGGTATCTCAAGGCGGTCTCCGATTTCTGCCATGCGCGCTCCCTCTTCTCGACGGGATTTCCGGCGGAGAGCAAGGCGACGTTCTGCTCGTGGCTCTTCGGCGACGGACAGATGCTGCACCGCTGGGCCTCGGCTCCCGGCGTCTCGCTTCCGTTTGCGTATCTCTACGGCCTCAACGGCATCAAGGTGGCCTCCGGCGCAGCGGATCAGTTCGGCGCGGACACCGTGTCGGCCGATCTCTTCAAGTATTACAGCACCCTGACGAAGGACATCATCTACCGCGAGTCGATGAACGCCTTCGTGCGCGGGGTCAACATGGTCTTCGCGCACCTCGGCGAGGACCGTACGGAGAAGACGGACATCGTCGAGGGCGACGGCAGCGTCTGGGGATCGATCTTCTCGAAGGGCGACGACCTCTCGGATTTCGCCTCCTATGTCACCCGGGTCCAGACCCTCCTGCGCGGCGGGGAACACGTCTGCGAGGCGGCGATCGTCTACCCGATCCATTCGCTCCACTCCTACGTCGCGCTCTACCAGTCGAACAACACGGAGTTTGAATATCCTTCGACGCCGGAGAACGCGGACTACATGGAGCTGATGAACAATTTCCTCAACTACGTCGGCATCGACACCCTGTTCCTGCACCCGGACTTCCTCGCGGAGCGCACGTTCTCCGAGGACGGCTTCCTCTATCTCCCGGGCGAGCACGGCGCCATGAAGCTCAAAATCCTCGTGCTCCCGTCCATGTCCCTCATCAGCCTGAAGACCCTGCGCGTCATCCGGAAGTTCTTCGACGACGGCGGCAAGATCCTCGCGACCGACGCCCTGCCGACGGGGGCCTTCGAGTGCGCCGCGATCCCGGAGGATACCAACCGGTCCCTGAAGGAGGACAGCCCCGAGGACCTCGAGGTCCGCGAGCTGATCCGGGCGATCTTCGGCGAGAGTGTCGACGATCCGCACGTCATCCGCAGTTATTATAAGAACGAGAACGACAACGGCGGCATCGCGTACTTCCTCCCGGCGAACAAGACCTGCCTCGACGGCACGGACACGGTCGCCGCAGACATCCTCCTCCAGGCCGTGCGCAATTTCGGCACCTCGCCCGACATTCTCATCGAGCGGCGGCCCCGCGTGGAATTCCTCGGCGTCGTCAACCAGCATCTGCCCGACTTCATGAAGATCGGGATCGACAAGCGGCTCGCGCGCGGATGCTCCATGAACGCCCTGCACAAGCGGTACGCCGGCTGCGACATCTATTTCTTCTCGAACACGACGGGGAAGGATTATAACGGTCACGTGCTCCTGCGCGGGCGCCTGCAGCCGGAGGAGTGGAACCCGATGAACGGCAAGATCCGCCGCTCGGCCTCCGAGCTGGTCCGGGTCCGCGGCGAGATCTACACCCGCGTGCAGCTCTCGGTCGAGGCCACGTCCTGCGTCTTCCTCGTCTCCCCGATCGCCCGTACTCAGCGCGAACTGATCCGCGACCTGCTCGACGGCGAAACCATCCCCGAATATTTCCCCCGCGACTGACCGACCCGAAACCGATATCCGATAAAGGAGTGTGCCATGTACTGCGAAACCATATCGAAAACCGCCAACGCGGTCATCGAGAACATCGGACGCGCGATCTACGGCAAGGAGGCGGAGATCCGCTTCGTCGTCGCCGCCATGCTCTGCCGCGGACACGTTCTTCTCGACGACATCCCCGGCACGGGCAAGACGACCCTCGCCAAAGCCCTCGCGCGATCCGTGTCCGCCGAGACCCGCCGCATCCAGTTCACCCCCGACCTCCTTCCGTCCGACATCACCGGCGTCAACTATTTCAATCAGAAGAGCGCGGACTTCGTCTTCCGGCGCGGTCCCGTCTTTACGAACATCCTCCTGGCCGACGAAATCAACCGTACCACGCCCCGCACCCAGTCCGCGCTCCTCGAATGCATGGGCGAGCGTCAGGCGACCGTCGACGGTGTGACCTATCCCCTCGACGATCCGTTCTTCGTCATCGCGACGCAGAACCCGATCGAATCGCAGGGCACGTTCCCGCTCCCGGAGGCGCAGATGGACCGCTTCCTTATGAAGTTATCCCTCGGCTATCCGGATCACGACGCGGAAAAGACCGTCCTCTCGAATTACGGCGCGGCCTCCCCGGTCGACGAGCTTGCCGCCGTCTGTACGCGGGCCCAGATCGGCGAGGCGTCGGATCTCGTCACGAAGATCACCGTCTCCGAGCCGATCAAGGACTATATCGTCAACATCGCCGACGCCACCCGCAAGAGCGACCGTCTCCGTCTCGGCGTATCCCCCCGCGCCACGCTCGCGCTGATGAAGGCTTCGCAGGCGTTCGCCGGGATCCTCGGCCGCGACTACGTGCTCCCGGACGACGTCAAGCGCGTCGCGGTGCCGGTCCTGTCCCACCGGATCATCACCCGCTCGCAGAATACGATCCGGCTCACCGACACCAACGAGCAGGTCATCGAGGCAATCCTTGACACGGTCCGCGCCCCCATCGACTGAGGCATCATCATGATCTACATTGCCATCGTCCTCGCCGCCGTCGCGATCATGATGATCGAAGCGCATATCTTCCGGAAGAAGGCGTTCGACGATCTCGGGTATTCGGTGTCCCTCTCCGTCCGCGAGGTCTTTGAAGGCGAGGAGATCTATCTCTACGAGGAGATCCGGAACGACAAGCTCCTGCCGCTGCCGTTTCTGAAAGTCGACACGGAGCTGCCGGACGGGCTCTCGTTCCACATCCTCGAGGAGGATCCGAAGAAAAAGGGCGTCAAAAGAGACGCCTATCCGCGCGTCATCCACAGCCTCTTCGTCCTGCGGAGCCGTCAGATGATCCGCAGGCGCTGGCGTGTCCGGTGCGACGTGCGCGGGACCTACCACCTCGGGAGCGCGACGCTCCTCGCGGACGACGTCTTCGGGACATCGCCCGTCGTGAAGGTGATCGAAGCGTCCCGTGACATTCCCGCCGCGACCATGGTCGTTCTGCCGAAGGCCATCAACCTCGAACGCAATTTCACCGCCTCCCGGTACACGAGCGGCGATTTTCTCGTGCAGTCGAGCCTCCTGACCGATCCGCTCCTCAAGGCCGGCGTCCGCGATTACGTCCCGGGCGACCCGATCAACCGGATCAACTGGATGCAGACGGCGATCCGCGGAGGGCTGATGACCAACCTCGAGGAATTCACCAACCGGCATCAGTTCAACATCGTAATGAACATGCAGGCGCGGGACATCGAGAAGGTCATCCCCGGTCCGCCGTCCAACCGCGCGCCGGTCGAGCTCTGCATGACGGTCGTCGCCTCGATCCTCGACGGGGTCGCGGGGGAGAGCATTCCCGTGCGCTTCATCTGCAACACGCCGCCCGAGCAGTTCGGGGACGATCTCAACGCCGCGCGCGGGGAAGGAGACACGGTCGGAGAAAAGGTCTTCGTCTCGCCCGTCTTCCGCGGAACGCCGAGCGTCATCGGGGCCCTGCGGATGCTCGCCACGCTCGAGCTCATGATCTCCGTGCCGACGGAGAAGATGCTCGACCACATCCTCGCGAATCCCTTTGCTTATACAAGCGGCGGGAACATGATCTTCGTCTCGTCCTATCTCGAC
The DNA here is from genome assembly GCA_017550315.1 of Clostridia bacterium. Lineage (GTDB taxonomy): Bacteria > Bacillota > Clostridia > Oscillospirales > CAG-272 > UMGS1696. Next base: position 10,628 of record JAFZPN010000200.1, on the reverse strand, counting down.
GAGCGGATGATCAACTTCACCTACGCGATGCGCCGCATGGGAATCACGGTGATCTTCTACATCACCTCCACGAGCATCAACGCGCACATCATCCCCGAGGACATCGAAGTCCACTTCCGCGCCTGGGCGGATGACTGAAAGGAGGAGGCATGACATCCAAAAGTTACGAACGGGTCTTCAACATCGTCTCGGCCGCGGGCGTCGCGATGCTCATGATCCCGCTCTTCCTCATCCTGCTCGGCAACGTCTTCCCGTATTCGCTCCTGATCCTGCCATTTGCCGCGGCTTTCGCGACCATGTTCGGCTACGGCGTGCAGTGGGTCTTCGGCGCGGTGACGGGAAAGCGCGCGTCAGAGGACGGCTTTGACGATTTCCGCAACGGCGTGCTCGGGCATTTCCGCATTGCCTACGCAGCGATCCCGCTTGCCGTCAACCTCGCCGTGTCCCTCGGGATCTTCTTCGCCTTTGACCGCTGGCTCTCGTGGATGTCGGAATCCGGCGTCGCGTTCTCGGACGGGCGGCTCATCCACTACACCGTGCTCTACGCGATCTTTGCCGGCGGGCTCTTCTTCTTCGCGTCGACGGCGGGCTGCGTGATCTGGTTCTATCCGATAGAGCGGCTCTCGAACATCTACACCCTCATCGGCGGATGCGTGCTCTTCTTCATCGAGAGCTTCTTCCTATGGCTCACGGCGCGCTCCTTCGGGATCGACACCTCCGCCTTCACGACCCTCTCCCTCGGACTTCCGTTCGCGGTCTTCTTCGTCTGCATCCTCATCATCTATAATCAGAGCAACCTGCAGAGGCGTTTCCGCGGCTCGGTCGTCTCCGTCATCACGGGCGAGGAACGGCGGTACAATCTCCTCCTCGTGCTCCTGCTCCTCTGCGCCTTCGTCGTCGCGACGGGGATCGCGTTTGTGATCGTCGCGGGGATCGTCATCCTCCTAAGGATGCTTCTCTATATCTTCCTCTTCCGCGCGTTCCACAACGTCGACAACAGCGCGAACTACGACGCCTACGATTACGTCGACTCCGAGGAAGCGGGGCAGATGTTCCGCCGCAACGTCATGTCGCCGGAGAACCAGTATATCGTCTCGGTATTCGTGCTGATCGTCGTCGCGGTTCTCCTCATCTTCATCGGCATCAAGACGGGGCTTGTGCAGAAATTCCTGCGCTGGCTCAGAGAGTTCATCGATACGATCCTCATCGGCTCGTCGATCATCAAGTCTTCCTTCGATCCGAACGCGGAGGAGGGGACATACAACTACCGGGACGAGCGGCGCAAGCTCCAGAACGCCGGGATCCGCAACTTCGACGCCATGGCGGAATCGACGGACAACTACCGTCTGTTTTTACAGCGGCTCGGACGGCTCCGGACCTACGACGAACAGCTCTGCTACGCCTACGCGGTCCTGTTGCGCATGTACAAGAAGATGAACATCCCCCTGAAGATCTCCGACACCCCGCGCGAGAACGAGGCGAAGGTCTCCCACGCGCTCGCGGTCTCCGAGATCGAGAAGATCACGGCGGATTTCGAGGCGGTCCGCTATGCCGGTCACACGCCGGACGACGCCGAAGCCTCCCGGATCCTCGGGGATATCTGCGCGGTCATCAAGCGGTATCTCTTCTGACGGCATTTCCCGCATTCCACGGAATAAAACCGGAATTCCTCCCGTACACTATGGACAGACATCCTGTGTCCGGGAGGGATTTTTATGTTCCGAAAGATCGTTCTGCCCATCCTGCTCGCCGCCCTCTGTCTCTTTGCCGCATGGCCTGCGGCGGCGGAGGCGCCCGACAATATCCCGTTTGAAGTAAACGCGGAATCCGCCGTCCTCATGGAGGTCTCGACCGGGGAAGTGCTCTACGCGAAGAACGCGGACCGCGCGCTCCCGCCGGCATCCGTGACAAAGATCATGACCCTGCTTCTCTTCATGGAAGAGGTGGACGGGGGGAATATCGCGCTGGATGAGGAGATCACGGTCAGCGAATACGCCGCGTCGATGGGCGGATCCCAGGTCTATCTCGAAGCGGGCGAGACAATGACGGCGGAGGATCTTCTCAAATGCGTCATCATCGCCTCGGCCAACGACGCCGCCGTTACGCTCGCGGAGAAGGTCTCGGGCAGCGAGGAGGCATTCGTTTCCCGGATGAACACGCGTGCGGCAGAGCTCGGGATGGCGAATACGCATTTCGAGAACGTCACGGGCCTCGACGACACCGCGGTGAAGCACCTCACGAGCGCCTACGACATCGCCCTCATGTCCCGCGCACTGCTTTCGCACGAGACGATCACGAAGTATGCGACGATCTGGATGGATTCGATCCGGGACGGCGCGTTCGGGCTGACGAACACCAACCGCCTCGTCCGGTTCTATCCGGGGATCACGGGGCTGAAGACCGGATCGACATCGAAAGCCGGCTTCTGCATGAGCGCGACGGCGAAGCGGGACGGAATGCACCTCATCGCGGTCGTGATGGGAGCGCCGACCCGCGACATCCGCAACGCCGCAGCGAAGGAATTGCTCGACTACGGGTTCGCCGGCTATTCGCTCTATGAGAATCCCGGCGGCGATGCGGGTGCGGTGCCGGTAAAGGGCGGAGTGGAGGAAAACTGCCGCGCCGTGATGCCGCCCGTATCGATTCTTCTGGCGAAAGGGAAGGCCCGCGGCGTGACGCAGGAGATCCTGCTCGACACCTCGGTCACGGCGCCTGTGGAGGAGGGACAGCGGATCGGGACGGTGCGGCTCCTGCTCGACGGGGAAGTGCTGCGGGAAGATCCGGTTACGGCGGCTTCGTCCGTCCCGCGCATCGGATTCGGCGCGCTGCTCTGGCGGATGCTCGGGACGGCCTTTTTGAAATCCGAGAAATAATTCTCGATAAAGGACTTGAAAAGCGGCGAAAAATGTTGTATGATAAGAGTGACAGATTTTATCATCGCTCCCCGTCGACAACCGCCGCCGGAGAAGTCTCAGGAGGACACCCGAAAACCATGGCCATCAAACTCATCGAAACCTACGTCAAACCGTTTATTTCCGACACGGAGGTCGCGAAGATCTCCCACCTGGCGAAAGCCTCTCATGAGCTCGTCCTGTCCCGCGAAGGCGCAGGCAATGCGTTCCTCGGATGGGTCGACCTTCCGGTCGGTTATGATAAAGAAGAATTCGCCCGCGTCAAGCTCGCCGCGGAGAAGATCCAAAAGAACTGCGACGTCTTTGTCGTCATCGGCATCGGCGGCTCCTATCTCGGTGCGCGCGCCGCGATCGAATTCTGCACCTCGCCGCTCTACAACAACCTGAAGAAGGACACCCCGGACATCTACTTCATCGGCAATTCCATCAGCCCGTCCGCGCTCGCCGACGTTCTCCGCATCTGCGAAGGCCGCGACGTGTGCGTCAACGTCATCTCGAAATCCGGCACCACCACCGAGCCCGCCGTCACGTTCCGCATCTTCCGCGAGCTTCTCGAAAAGAAGTACGGCGAGGAAGGCGCGCGCGAGCACATCTATGTCACCACCGACCGTTCCCGCGGCAAGCTGAAGCAGTTCTCGACCACGAAGAATTACGAGACCTTCGTGGTTCCGGACGATATCGGCGGACGCTATTCCGTCCTGACCGCCGTCGGTCTGCTCCCGATCGCCGTGGCCGGCATCGACATCGACAAGATGATGCAGGGCGCCGAGGACGCGCGGGAGAAGTTCACCTCGTCCGATCCGGCGGCCAACGAAGCCGTCCGCTACGCCGCGCTGCGCAACATCCTGTACAACAAGGGCAAGGTCATCGAGATCCTCGTGTCCTACGAACCCGCCGCGCAGATGTTCGCCGAATGGTGGAAGCAGCTCTTCGGCGAGAGCGAAGGGAAGGACCAGAAGTCCCTCTACCCGGCCTCCGTCATCTTCTCGACCGATCTGCACTCCCTCGGCCAGTATATCCAGGACGGCCAGCGGACCATGTTCGAGACGGTCATCGACTTCAAGGAGCCGAACGACCGGATCTCGGTCCCGGACGATCCGCACAACATCGACGGCCTGAACTTCCTCTCCGGCAAGACCCTGCACGACATCAACCAGCGCGCGATGACTGGCACGCTCTTCGCCCACAACGACGGCGGCGTCCCGAACATCGTCATCGAAGTCGGCAAGCGTGACGCCTACCACTTCGGTCAGCTCGTATACTTCTTCGAGCTCGCCTGCGCGGTCTCCGGCTATATGCTCGGCGTCAACCCGTTCGACCAGCCCGGCGTGGAAGCGTACAAGCGAAACATGTACGCCCTGCTCGGCAAACCCGGCTATGAAGAGCAGAGAGCTGCTCTTGAAGCAAGAATGAACTGAAAGAACCGAATCGAAAACAAGAAATCAAAAACGGAGGAGTTATCTGATGATTAGACTCATGATCGGCAAGAAAGGTTCCGGCAAGACCAAGACCCTCATCGACCTCGTCAACACCACGGTGGACACCACCGACGGCGCGGTTGTCTGCATCGAAAAGGGCGACAAGCTCAAATACGATATCCGCTATCAGTGCAGACTGATCGACGCCGACCGGTATCTCATCGCGGACGGGCAGTCGCTGTTCGGCTTTGTCGCGGGAATCCTTGCCAGCAACCACGACGTTGGCGATATCTTCATTGATTCCGCTCTGAAAATCTGCCAGAACGATGCCGACAGCTTCGACCGCTTCCTCAGCGAAATCGAAAAGCTGGTCGAGGAGCACGGCACGAACTTCTTCATCACCTCGTCCATCGATCCGACCGAAGCCTCGAAGACCGTTTTGAAATACATCATCTGAGAACCGATGAACCGCGAGCCGTCATCCCGTCCGGGTGGCGGCTCTTTTTGCTGTCAAAATCCGCTTCCTTTCATATCATGATAGGGAAGGGCGTCCTGCTCTTCCCATTGTCAACTACGAGAAAGGAAGGAAAACAAATGGCCGATACCAGATACTGCTGCGGCGGAGGGAAGGATATGATCTGCATCGATACCTACCGCGTCCTCGACTCCTGCCGCGACAAGGACTGCTTCGAGGACGTGCGGGTCTATCTCGGCGGATGCGGGAACGAGATCCTCGGACGCGCCCCGAACATCCGTGCCAAGAGCGCGAAGGTCCTGTGGTCCTGCATCGACATCGACAGCGTCCCGTTCAACCGCGGGTTCTATCAGCTCCTCATCCGCATCTATACGAAGATCACCTGCGAAGCCTGCCTCAGCCCCGGCAACGTGCAGGAATTCGACGGGGTCGCCGCGGTGGAGAAGAAGGTCATCCTCTTCGGCGGAGAGGGGAACGTCAGCGTCTTCAAGAGCGAACTCGAGGGACTCGGCTGCTGCGGCGGTCAGACTTCCGGCGCGAATACCCTCCCGGTCGTCGTCTTCGAGGTGGTGGACCCGATCGTCCTCGACTCGAAGATTCTGAACTGCAGCCATCCGTGCCAGTGCTGCTGCTCCTGCGAGGAGATCCCGGAACGCGTATGCGCGTGCTTCTCCTCGCCCCTCACCGATCCATGCGGGCAGAACATCCTCACGGTCTCCCTCGGCTTCTTCTCCGTCGTGCGGATCGAGCGTCCGGCGCAGTACCTCGTGAGCGCGGTGGAATATAATGTCCCGGAAAAGGAATGCGCGACGCCTGCGGTGGAAGATGCCTGCGCGCTCTTCCGACAGATGTCGTTCCCCGTGGCGGAATTCTCCTCGACCGGCGGCGCGCCGATGAATCCGCAGGCCCCCTCGGGCGGCGATTGCGGGTGCAGAAGCTGAAGTCCCCGTCCCGTTCCGCTGGCCGTGCCGGTCCTATTCGATCGGCGCGGCCTTTTCGTGTCTCCCGAAAAAAACGGCACAATTTACACAATCTACTTGAAATCAGGTCCCGGTTGTGCTATCATACAGGATGAAGTATCAGGGCAAGTGCCCGAAACACAGGAGGTTTCGCACTATGACGCTATTTATTCTCGCGGCCGGCATGGGTTCCCGTTACGGCGGTCTGAAGCAGATCGATCCCTTCACCGAGAACGGCGAATTTATCATCGACTTTTCCATTTACGACGCGATCAAGGCGGGGTTTGACCGCGTGGTCTTCGTCATCAAGAAGGAAAACTACGAGGTGTTCAAGGAGACCGTCGGCCACCGCATCGAGGGCAAGGTCAAGGTCGAATACGTATTCCAGGGGCTCGACAGCGGCGTTTGTCCCTGCAAGATCCCGGCGGACCGCGTAAAGCCCTGGGGCACCACCCATGCGCTCCTCTGCGGCAAGGATGTTCTGGACGATCCCTTCGCCGTTATCAACGCGGATGACTTTTACGGGCGCGACGCCTTCTTCAAGGCCGCGGAGTTTCTGAAAAAGGCCGACGATGATTCCACGCATTTCTGCATGGTCGGCTACCGTCTCGGCAACACCCTCACCGACAACGGCTCCGTCGCGCGCGGCGAATGCCATGCCGATGAAAACGGCTATCTCGACAAGATCGTCGAGCGCACCAAGCTCTTCAAGGAAGAGGGCGGCGCGTTCTTCGAGGAGGACGGCGAGACCGTGCATCTCCCGAACGACACCGTCGTCTCGATGAACTTTTGGGGCTTCACGCCGAAGGTCTTCGAGGGCCTCAGCGAAGACTTTGCCGCGTTCATCGACGATCCGGACAGGGAACCGCTCAAGAGCGAATGCCTGCTGCCCAACACCATCGGCAAGATGATCAAGGCGGGCGACTGCGACGTCGAAGTGCTCACGACCTCCGCCAAGTGGTTCGGCGTGACCTACGCGGACGACAAGCCGGACGTCATCGCGAAGCTGAAGGCGCTGATCGCGGCGGGCGAATATCCGAACGGACTCTGGAAATAAGCCGGGAGGGAAGAGATGGCGATTCTTGTTACCGGCGGCGCGGGCTACATCGGCTCGCACACCGTCATCGAACTGCAGAACGCGGGCTATGACGTCGTGGTCTGCGACAACCTCGTGAACTCCTCAAAGAAATCCCTCGAGCGCGTGGAAAAGATCACCGGGCGTCCCGTAGAATTCTACCTCGCCGACATCCGTTCCCGCGAGGACATGGAAAACATCTTCGCGCACGAAGAAATCGATTCCGTCATCCACTTCGCGGGGCTGAAGGCCGTCGGCGAATCCGTCGCGAAGCCCTGGGAATACTATGACAACAACATCGGCGGCACGCTGGTCCTGACCGACGTCATGCGGAAGCACGGATGCAAGAACATCATCTTCTCCTCCTCCGCGACGGTCTACGGCTCTCCGGCGTTCGTCCCGATCACCGAGGAATGCCCGAAGGGGAAGTGCACCAACCCCTACGGCTGGACGAAATCGATGCTCGAACAGATCCTCACCGATATCCAGCATGCCGATCCGGAATGGAACGTCGTGCTGCTGCGGTATTTCAACCCCATCGGCGCGCACAAATCCGGGCTGATCGGCGAGAATCCGAACGGCATCCCGAACAATCTGATGCCCTACGTCACGCAGGTGGCGGTCGGCAAGCGTGAAAAGCTGACGGTCTTCGGCAACGATTACAAGACCCACGACGGCACGGGCGTACGCGATTACATCCACGTCGTCGACCTCGCGAAGGGCCACGTCTGCGCGGTGAAGAAGCTCGCGGAAAACTGCGGGTGCAAGACCTACAATCTCGGCACGGGCATCGGCTACAGCGTCCTCGACATCGTGAAGAACTTCGAGGAAGCGACGGGCGTGAAGATCCCGTACGTGATCGGGCCGCGGCGTCCCGGCGACATAGACGAATGCTATTCCTCGGCCTCTCTTGCGGAAAAAGAGCTTGGCTGGAAGGCGGAGAACGGCATCCGCGAGATGTGCGAGGACTCGTGGAGATGGCAGAAAAACAACCCGAACGGGTATGACGATTAAACAAGGAGAGCGGACATGATCAAAAAAGAGCTATTCGGAAAACTCCCCTGCGGATGCGAAGTCAACGCCTACACGCTGTCGAACGATTCGATCGTCTCGCTGTGCATCCTGAACTACGGCGGCATCCTCAAGAACATCTGGGTCAAGGACAAAAACGGTATCACGGCGGACGTGATCTGCGGCTTTGACACGCTTGAAGGGTATCTCACCTCCGGCGGCTATCAGGGCGCGCTCATCGGACGCATCGGCAACCGCATCGCCGGCGGCAAATTCACCCTCGAAGGAAAAGAATATCAGATCTTCCAGAACGACGGCAAGAACTCCCTCCACGGCGGCAAGGTCGGCTTCAACGCGAAGATCTGGGACGTCGAAGAGATCGACTGCCCGGAGAATCCCGCGCTCGTTCTGACCTACGTGAGCCCCGACGGGGAAGAGAACTACCCCGGCACCCTCTCCGTAAAGGTCACCTACACCCTGACCAAGTGCGGCGCGCTCTCGATCCACTACGAGGCGACGACCGACAAGACCACCATCGTCAACATGACGAACCACGCCTACTACAATCTTGCCGGCTTTGATTCCGGCGTGATCGATGACCAGATCCTCCAGCTCGACTGCGATAAGATCAACTCGCTCGACGCGGAGCTCATCCCGGACGGCAAGTTCATCGACGTCGCGGGCACGCCCTACGATTTCCGCGCGGGCAAACCGATCGGCGAGGGATTCGCCTCCGACTATCCGATGATGAAGGAGTTCGGCGGATACGACAACAACTTCGTCTTTGCCGCGTACAACGGCCAGCTCCGGCCGCGCGGATCCGTCACCGATCCGAAGTCCGGCAGAAAGGTCACCCTCTGGACCGATCAGCCGTGCGTGCAGATCTACACGGCAAACATGATCAACGTGGACGACGCTCCGTTCAAGGGCGGCGTGAAGCAGTACAAGCATTGCGCCGTCTGCCTCGAGACCCAGTGCATCCCGGACGCGGTGAATCATCCGGAATTCACCTCGACGGTCCTGAAGCCGGGCGAGAAGTACGACACCACGACGGTGTACAAGTTCGAGAACTGAACAGGCAAAAACGGGGGGAGAGATCCCTCCGTTTCGTTTACCCGACGGGGAAAGGGGGGCAGCCATGTCAAAGCATGTGATCCTGAGCGCGGATAACGAATGCAGCGTGTATCGGGTTCCGGATTCTGTCGCAGCGTCTTTCTTCGAGCTCTGCGACACGTTCCACAGGAATGCGAAGACCCTTCAGATCCATCCGCGCGAGTGGCACGGCGCCGTCGTATTCGATGAGACGGACTTTATCGAATATCTGAATGAAAAGATCTGCGGGGACGAAAAGTGCGTCTTTGTGGAGAAGATCGGCTGGGAATATGAGAAAGAGAAATGGCCGGAACAATATCGAAAATGCCCGCATTACAATTTCTGACAAACATTCGAAAAGCCGCAGGATTCGCCCCCGCGGCTTTTCCTTTTTGGTCGACGGATCAATCACCTCATTCCGTTTACCCGTCTCAACCGGGAAGGACTGGACAAGGGGCGGAAAATCGGGTATGATAAAAACGACCGGAGCGCGCCGGAGTTCGTAACACAGAAAGGAAAGATACAATGAACACGATGAACATCGGAGCGGTGATCAAAACACTGCGCCGCGAAAGAGAAATTACCCAGGAGAGGCTGGCAGAATATCTGAATGTGACCCCGCAGGCCGTCAGCCGGTGGGAATGCGGTCTCGCTCTGCCGGACATTGCCGCCGTGCCCGTTATCGCTGCGTTTTTCGGCGTTTCCTGCGACCGGCTTCTGGGAACGGAACCGGATGACCGTCAGGTACGGATCGACGCGGTTCTCATAGAGCATCAGCGTCTCTCGTCTCTCGGAAAGAAACGGGAGCGGACGGATCTGCTCCGACAGGCTGTACGGGAATTTCCCGGCGAATACCGTCTTCTGCTGAAGTACGCATGGGACCTTTCCGCCTCTCCTTTTGATGATTTCGGGGAAACTGAGCTGACCGTAAAAGAACTCCGCGCGGTGCAGGAACAGGTAGTGGGTCTGTGCCAGCGGATTCTCGACGACTGTACGGATGACCGTCTTCGGGCAGGTGCCCTGGATCTTATGAGCATGGAATACATGGAATTCGACGAGGAAAAAGCGCAGGCGGCGGCAGAAAGACTGCCCGATTTCTCCGAGACCCGGAACATGACCCTATACCGTCTCTGGGAATACGACACGGAAGAGCACCGTGCGTTCTTTCAGGAAAATATCGCGGAGCTTGCGGATCTCCTGTGGCTCAATATCCGGACGGCGGTGTGGGGAACGGAGGACCCTGCGGAAAAGGTCGTTCTCTGCGAAAAAGCGGACGCCGTTTACCGAGCGCTCTATGAGAACGGGGATTTCGGGTACGGCTTTGCCATGCTCGCGCAGATTCATGAAACCAAAGCGGAAGCATACGCTGCCCTCGGGGAGGGGGAGGAGACCGTAAAGGCCCTCCGGGAGGCGCTGGGGGATGAAGAGCGTTTTGCAGAGCAGCCGGACGGATGCGGAACGTCTCTTTTATCGGATCACCGCCGTTTTTCGCGCGGAGAACTGACCCGTGACAGTGAGCGCTCCTCCTTCGCTTATTTTCTCGACCGCCTGAAACACGCTCGTTATGATTTTCTCCGGGATCATCCGGATTTCCGGGAAATCCTCAGAAAAGCCGAAGCAGCATGTGCGATGGAATAGGACAGTCCCAACACAGACGAAAGCCGCAGGAGCGATCCCGCGGCTTTT
>JAFZPN010000199.1 GCA_017550315.1 Clostridia bacterium | reverse complement strand
GCCAGCCCGTCGGGTTCAAAGTGACCGCCCGCCGCACTGCCTTCCGCTTCGCCGTTGCCGTCGATGTACGGCGCGGTGAAGACGGTGTAGTGCCATTCGGAGCCCTGGTCGAAGAAGGTCAGATCCTTCTTGGTGGAACCCTTTTCATAGGTGATGTAGGCGTCGAATTCACGTCCGCCCCAGCAGTCCTTGATGGAGGCGCAGATATAGTTCTCGCCGATGTGCAGGAAATCCTTGAAGCTCTTGTCGCCCTGGTTGCTCTTGAGCAGTACGTAGTCGTCGGTCCAGTCGTTGCCGTCCGCGCCGCAGTTGGTGTCCTCGATGAAGTACGGTTCGCCGTTGATGTAGCAGTAAATCGTGTTATCGTAGAACATGATGAGATCGTACAGCGTGTCGTCGTTCAGATCGTCGACCTGGAAGGTCTTATAGACCATCAGACCGTGGTTGTTGTCCGGATCGGCCGTGAAGGGCGTCGACCCCGCCAGCGCGGAGACAAGACGGTCACCGAACGGGCCTTCCAGCTCTTCCCAGCCGGCCATCATCGCGGTATCCTTGTACCACTCGGGATTCGCGGCAAGGAAGTCGGCCATTTCGTCGTTCTCATAGTGTCCGCCTCTGGCAGAACCGGAGAATTCGCCGTTGCCGTCGATGTACTGGCACTCAAACGTGCGCCAGTGCCAGGTGTCCATCTGGTCGATCAGGGTGCCCTCTTCCTTCGCGGTGACTTCCGCTGCCGGTTCTTCGGCCGGGATCTCCGCGGCGGGTTCTTCGGCGGCAGGTTCTTCCGCTGCCGGTTCTTCCTCGGCGGGCGTCTCTTCCGCGGGCGTTTCCGCGTCGGTGTTCGCCGGGGTGTCTGCCGGGGTGTTCGCGGGCGTGTTCGACGGCGCCGGTTCATTCTTCGCGCAGGAGGCGAAGAGACCGATCACCATGAGGACCGCGAGCAGGAGGCTGAATGCTTTTTTCATGAAAATACATCTCCTTTTCTTGATGTGCAATCTCAGTATAACGCGAATCGCCGCCCGCGTCAAGGGGATGAGCGGATTCTTTACATTTTTATCACACTTTCCGCATATTTATAGGAAGTTCTTTCCTCGTCATGCAGGCGCTTCCTGCGGCTTTTCGACAAAATTTTCCGCGTTCCGGAAATATTTTGTGAAGAAATTTATATAAACCCCTTGACAAAACTTCCGGATGTGCTATAATAGAGACCGGAAAGACAAAGAAGGTCAAAGTCCGGCCTTTGTGCATAACCGGAGAAAAATCATGGCAAAATCCCTGTACAGCCTCACCCTCTCGGACGAGGTCGTGGCGCGGATCGACCGCCTCGCCGTGCGCGAGAGGACCAACCGCTCCGCCCTCGTCAACCGCATCCTCGCGGAATACTGCTCCCTCATGACGCCGGAGAAGCGCATCGAATCGGTCTTCGCGGCGGTCGAACGGTCCTTCGGGGCAGACGGCGATCTCGCGGCGTTCCTCACCCCGAACGCGCCGACGATGTTCCTCAAAACCTCCCTCGCCTACCGCTACCGCCCGACCGTGCGCTACGATCTGCGCCTGTATCCCGCCCCCGCCGAGGACGGCACGACGGGCGAGCTGACGGTCACGTTCCGCACCCAGTCGTCGGAATTGCTCGCCCGCATCGAGGCGTTTTTCCGCGCGTGGATCATGGAGGAGGGCCGGCACTGCGCCGAGGGGCATCTCCCGTCCCCGGTCTACGTGCTCGAACCCGGCCGCCTGACCCGCTTCCTCCGCCCGCGTCTGACGCGAGACGGGGAGATCGTCCCCGCCGAACCGGAAGAAGTCGCCGCGCGCATCTCCGACTACATCCGCCTCTTCGACGCCGCGATGAAATCCGCGGTGTGCGGCAGTCAGACCGCGGCGGAGGCGGCAAGAGAGGCGTGGGGGGAGAGTTAGGGAATTAAGAATGAAGAATGAAGAATTAAGAATGAACAACATGCTGCGAAAATCGACTCGGCTGAACATCCCATTCCGCTTCCCGCCGTTTAATGAAATCTGCGTCAGCAGATTTCTTCCGCCATTCTGCATTCTTAATTCTTAATTCTGAATTCGCTCCCCGCTCCACAATATTCTCCCAAGAGTAAATTACCGATAAGGATGTGATATACATGCTTTCTCCCGAAAAGCTGACCCAGAAGTCCCTCGACGCGCTGAAGACCGCGCAGTCCCTCGCCGTCGAGCGCAACAATGTCCAAGTCACCCCCGAGCACCTCGCCTTTGCCCTCGTCTCCCAGGACGGCGGCCTCATCGGCTCCCTCTTTGAGAAGATGGGCGTCGACACCCGCGCCTTCCTCACCCGCCTCGAAGCGATCCTGAACGCCATCCCCGGCGTGACCGGCAGCGGCCGCGAGCCCGACAAGATCTATATCTCGCCCGAATGCGACCGCACGCTCGACCTCGCGGAAAAGATCGCCGAGCAGATGAAGGACGAATACGTCTCGGTCGAACACTTCATGCTCGCCCTCTTCGACCGGCCGACGGAAAAGCTCGCCTCCCTCTATCGCGAATTCGGCCTCACGAAGGACGCCTTCATGCAGGTCCTCGCCGGCGTGCGCAACTCCCGCGTCACCTCCGACAATCCCGAAGAGACCTACGAAGCCCTCAAAAAGTACGGCACCGACCTCGTCGAGCGCGCGCGCAGCCAGAAAATGGACCCCGTCATCGGGCGCGACGCCGAGATCCGCTCCGTCATCCGCATCCTCTCCCGCAAGACGAAGAACAACCCCGTC
>JAFZPN010000198.1 GCA_017550315.1 Clostridia bacterium | reverse complement strand
GGAGGGATGGGGTGCCTACCTCGACTGGGAAAGCGGCACCTGCTCCTTCGACAGCCCGGAATTCGTGCGCTTTCTCACCTTCCTCCGATCGCTTCCCAAGGATATTGAAGATTTCAGGCGAAACGCGCCGGACGGAAAACTTGACAACAACGATAATATCGGCCACACCGCTCTCTACCGCTCCGGCCGGCTTGCGCTCAGTATCTCGTTCTTCCCCGCGATCACCTCGTTTCCCGATGTCGTCTGGGATTTCGGCTCCGACGACTGGGTCGCCGTGGGCTATCCGGATTCCGGCACAAACGCGGTCCCCGGCAAATCCATCATGCTTCTGGAAACATGCGCGGAGCCGGAGCTCGCGTGGGAACTCCTCGCCGACCTCGTGCGTCTGAAATCGTCGGACGGTTTCGTCGTCACGATCCCCGCGCTGAAAAGCGATTTCAGCAGCGTTCTCGATAAGATGAAAGACTATGTCACCGCCGTTTACGATGACGGATCATCCCGCTTCTGGATGCATGCCGACGAAGCCCCCGCCGATCCGTCCCAGCTTGAGAAGCCCGGCACGCTCTTCCGCTGGACGCAGGCGTTCGAAGATGACATCCTCTCCCTCATCGACGGCGCCGGGAGTCCGCTCGTCTATTCCGTTCCGAACGAGGTCACGGACATCATCGAGGAAGAGATCTCCGCCATGACCGCCGGGGTCTCGACACCCGAACGGTGCGCCGGGATCATCCAGTCCCGCGTGGGGATCTGGATGGCGGAACACCACTGAACTCCCGAACAGGAAAAATCCGCCCTTTTGCGAGAGCGGATTTTCTTTTGTTCACTTCGCCTCAAACCACGTCTTTCCCATGCCACAGTCGGCGGTGAGAGGAACGGGAAGCGAGACCGCGGCTTCCATCTCGCGCACGAGGAGCTCGGCGGCTTCGTCGGCGCAGTCCTCCCGCGCTTCGAGGATCAGCTCGTCGTGCACCTGCATGATGAGGCGCGCGTCGAGACCGGATGCCTTCAGGGCGCGGTCGACGCGGATCATCGCGATCTTGATGACGTCCGCCGCGCTCCCCTGGATCGGGCTGTTCATCGCGACGCGCTCGCCGAAGGACCGCAGGTTCCGGTTCGACGCTTTCAGTTCGGGGATATTGCGCCGGCGTCCGAACATCGTCGTCGTGTAGCCGTCCCGCTTCGCCGCCTCAACGGTGCGGTCGAGATACGCCGCCACGCCGGAATAGGTCGCGAGGTAGTTCTCGATATACTGCTTCGCCTGCTTGCGGGTAATGCCGAGGTCCTTCGCGAGGGAGAAATCCCCGATCCCGTAGACGATGCCGAAGTTCACGGCCTTCGCGCGGCGGCGCAGATCCGGCGTCACCTCGTCCGGTGTCAGGTGGAAGACTTCGGCGGCGACGGCGGTGTGGATGTCCTCGCCCTCGAGGAACGCGCGCTGCATCGCCTTGTCGTCCGCGAGTACGGAGAGGATGCGGAGTTCGATCTGCGAATAGTCCGCGTCGACGAGTACATAGCCGTCCTCGGCGCAGAAGAACTTGCGCAGTTCCCGCCCGAGCTCGCCGCGCACCGGGATGTTCTGCAAATTCGGATCGCTCGACGCCAGCCGCCCGGTCGCGGTGCCGGTCTGGTTGAATCGCGTGTGGATCCGCCCGTGCTCGTCCGCCGCGTCGGCCAGCGGATCGCCGTAGGTCCCGCGCAGCTTCGCAAGCTGACGGTAGGCGAGGACGTCGCCGATGATCGGGTGGAAGGGGCGCAGATCCTCGAGGGTGTCGGCGTCGGTCGAATAGCCGGTCTTCGTCTTCTTCCCGGCGGGTAGGCCGATCTCCTCAAAGAGGACCTCGCCGAGCTGTTTCGGGGAGTTGATGTTGAAGGAATGCCCCGCCGAGAACCAGACCCGCTCCGCGGCGGCGTTTTCTTCTGCGTAAAGTTCCTTCGCGTACTGCCGGATACCGTCCGGATCGATCTTGAAGCCCCGTTCCTCCATCTCGGCGAGCACGGCTGAGAGGGGGATCTCGATCTCCGAGAGCAGCTTGTCTTCCCCGCCCTCGCGCAGCTTCTCTTCCGTGGCGGACCACACTCTCCTCACGGCGTCCGCGTCCGCGGCTGTCGAATCCGGCGTCGTGCCGAGGTATTCGGCGGCCTTGTCGCGCAGGAGGTACTTGCTCTTTCCGGGATCGAGGAGATACGCCGCGAGCATGGTGTCGTAGACGCACCCGATCCCGTCGCCCGGAAGATGCAGACTGCGCAGGAGGGATTTGTAATCGTGGTAGACGAGGGGATGCGCCTGCATGAACGCGACGAGGGCGTCCCGGTCGGCGTGCGGGATGCGGATAACCTCTCCCTCCCGGATCGATACGGCGGCGTCTTCCCCGTCGTAGACGAGGACCGCGGGACCGTCCGGCGCGATGCCGTCGAAGCTTTCCGCGTCCGTGACGATCAATTCTGCCGCGGGAGCTGCCGTGACAACGGGATCGGATTCCGTGAGACCGAAGCGCTTCGGCATCTCCGTGAATTCGAGCTCGCGGCAGAGTGCGCGGAAGGCGGCGGCGTCGACGGGGCGGGTCTCGAAGAGCGAGGCGGCGTCGGGGATCGGCGCGTCCCGGCGGATCGCGGCGAGGTCGCGGGACAGATAGGCGCTCTCGCGGCCCTCGGTCAGCTTTTTCACGGTCCCGGCGGACTGGCCGTCCATGCCGCCGTCGGCGTAGAGCGCGTCGAGGGTGCCGGCTTCGGCGATGAGCTTCAGGGCGGTCTTCTCCCCGATGCCCGCGACGCCCGGGATGTTGTCGGAGGCGTCGCCCATCAGGGCCTTGACGTCGACGAACTGTTCCGGGCCGATCCCGTAGGTCTCGCGGAAGACTTCGGGCGTGAAGAGGACGTCCTCCTTCGTCTTCGCGAGCACGACCGTCGTGGTCGGCGTCACCAGCTGGAGGGAGTCGCGGTCGCCTGTGAGGATGTAGGTCTCGACGTCTCCCCTCTCGTCCCCCATCGCGGCGGCGGTCCCGAGCACGTCGTCCGCCTCCCAGCCGGGGCATTCGATGATCCGGAACCCGAGGGCAGCGGCGGCGCGCTTCGCGTAGGGCATCTGTTCCCGCAGCTCGTCCGGCATGCCCTTGCGGTTGCCCTTATAGTCCGGATAAGCCTGATGGCGGAAGGTCGGTTCGTGGACGTCGAACGCGCAGGCGCGGAAGTCCGGCTCGAGCGCGTCGAGGTGCTTTTTGAGGATCGACAGGAAGCCGAACACGGCGTTGGTCGGGAGGCCGGATTTCGTGGAGAGCGGCCGGATGCCGAAGAACGCGCGGTTGACGATGCTGTTTCCGTCGACGATGAGCAGCTTTTTCATGGTTTCCCCGTTTGATTTGCATTTCGTTTTTCTGATTATACCATATCCCGCGCGAAAAGGCAAACGGTTTTCCGAAATTCCCGCGATTCCCGCGTGTTTTGTGAAATCGGCCGTTTCTTTTTGACGAAATTTCCCCGAAACATCTTGCAAAACGGAGCGCGATCCGCTATAATAATAAAAACGTACAAATTCCAAGAGGTTCCCGCTATGAAAAAACTCGCCCTCCTCCTCGCCCTGCTCTTTGCCGCGCTGCTGTTCGTATCCTGCGACGCGCCCGGCGTGATCCTGCTCGATTCGCTCATGCCGCCGCTTATGGAGAAAACCACCGGATACGCCGTGACGACCGAGATCCGCATCACCAAGCTGACGACGGGAGAAACCGTCTCCTTCACCGAGCCCGCCGATCTCAACAACGTCCATCTCCAGTTCGAGGGGATCAAGTGCATCCGCGACAAGAAGTTCGACGACATCCAGCCGCTCTACAACGTGGCGTTCTTCACGGCCACGAGCGGGGATTCCTTCGACGTCTGCACGTCCACGGATTTCATCTACGGCGAATACCACTACGACGCGATGCGCTCCGGGGTCGATTTCCTCTGGCTCGAGGGACTGTTCAACTGAATCACGGAAAGCGAAAGGACTGCCGCATCGACAGTCCTTTTTTCACGCCAGTCGCCCGCGGAGTTCTGCGAAGATCTTCTTCTCCTCCCGGGAGATCTTCACCTGCGTCAGCCCGAGGGCGTCGGCGGTCTGCTGTTGGGAATAGTCCTTGAAATAGCGCAGGGCGATGATCTGACGCCAGAGCGGAGGCAGGCGGCGGATCGTCTCGGTCAGCGCGAGGTTTTCGATCATGCGGCCGATCTCGTCCTCCTCCGACGGGATCACGTCCTCGAGGGAGAAGTCGTCCTCGCCGATGCTCTCGGAGAGCGAACGGACCGGGGACGCCGCGTCGAGCGCTGCCGCCGCCTCTTCCGCGCTGATCCCGACGCGCTCTGCGAGAACGCTGAGGCGCGGTTCCTCCCCGTGCTCCGCGATCCATTCTTCCCGCGCCTTCATGAGCAGCGCGCCGGTCCTCTTCTGGCCGCGTCCGACCTTGACCATCCCGTCGTCGCGCAGAAACCGCCGGATCTCCCCGATGATGAGCGGGACGGCGTAGGTCGAGAACGCAAATCCCCGGTCGAGATCGAAAGAGCGGATCGCCTTGAGCAGTCCGATCGAGCCGATCTGCACGAGGTCCTCGAAGTCCGCGCCCCGTCCCCGGAACCGCGCGGCCACGCTCGTCACCAGGCCCTGATTCCACTCGACGAGCTTTGTCTCCGCCGCCGAATCGCCCTCCGACGCCCGGATCAGCGCCTCCTGCATCTCTCCTGAGATCTTCTCGTTCTTTGCCATGTTTCCGCCTCCCGTCCGCGGTTCCCCGCTATGTATTGCGTCATTTCTGAATCGGGAGCATGGAAAGTTTTTTCTTCATGATGACCCGCGTGCCCTTCCCCGGCGAAGACACCACGCGGAGCGAATCCATGAAGTTTTCGATGATTGTGAAGCCCATCCCGCTCCGCTCGTGCTCGGGATCCGTCGTGAAGAGCGGGCGCATCGCCTCCTCGACGTCCGGGATGCCGACGCCGCGGTCCCGCACCTCCGCCGAGAAGGTCCGGTCGGCATAGATTTTTAAAATCATCTGGATCTCGCCAGCACTGTCGCGGTAGCCGTGGACGATCGCGTTCGTCACCGCCTCCGATACCGCGCATTTGAGATCCGAAACCTCCTCGCAGGTCGGATTGAGCTGCGCCGCGAACGAGGCCGCGACCGAACGCGCGAGGGCTTCGTTGGCCGACCACGACGGGAAGGCGCACCTCAGTTCGTTGACCGGTTTTGCTTTCGCCATAGATTCCTCCTTACCCCTTTACCATGCGCGCCTCGACGGGTGCGCCGATTCGATTTTGATAAGCCGCTCCGTCCCCGCGAGATCGAGAATCCGCCGGATCTGGGGGCTCGGATTCGCGACCTTGAAGGCGATGCCGAGCTCGACCGCCTTCGCGTACCGCCCGAGGATCAGCCCGAGCCCGGACGAATCCATGAAGCAGACCCGCGAGAGATCGAGGATCAGCTCGTCCGGCCGCTGGATGTACACCTTCGTATCGATCCGGCTCCGGATCAGCCGCGCGGTGTGGTGGTCGATGTCCCCGTCGAGAAACACCGTGAGCGTCTTCCCCGCCGTTACGGTCCTCAGGGGCGTGTCTTCCTGTGTCAGCATAACTTCTCTCCCCTCCGCTTGTTTTGCCCCCATTATACCCCCACCCCGGCGCAAAGATTGTCGGAATGCGCCGCGGATTTCAAAAAACCGCTCGACCGTCTCCGACAGGGCGCGACATCGCCTCTTGACAGATCGCACGGGATGTGCTATGATGATGCCGTAAAGATCTCATTCGACAGCAAAGGACGGTAAATATATTATGAGTCACATTCTGCGCGGCGCGGCGGTCGTCGGACAGTCCGGCGGACCCACCGCAGCCATCAACGCCTCCCTCGCGGGCGTTATCGAAGCGTGCATCCTGCATGCCGACGTCATCCCGAAGGTCTACGGCATGCGAAACGGCATCGAGGGCTTCCTCGAAGAGCGGCTCACCTGTCTGAATCCGCTCTTCACGAAGGAGGACGGGCTCCCGGACACGGACGGGGCGTTAAAAATGCTTATCAATACCCCCGCCTCCGCGCTCGGCTCCTGTCGGAAGAAGCTCCCGAAGCCCGCGGACGATCCCGGCTTCTATGAGAATCTCCTCTCCCTGTTCAAAAAGTACGATATCCGGTATTTCTTCTATATCGGCGGGAACGATTCGATGGACACGGTCGCGAAGCTGACGGAATACCTCCGGACGACGGACTACGAGATGCGCGTGATGGGCGTGCCGAAGACCATCGACAACGACCTGATGGGCACGGACCACACGCCCGGCTTCGGCTCCGCCGCCAAGTACATTGCGACGGAGATGCAGGAGATCGTGCGGGACTGCGCAGTCTACACGGTGAAGGCCGTGACCATCGTCGAGATCATGGGCCGTGACGCTGGCTGGCTGACGGCTTCCGCCGCGCTTCCGAATCTTGTGAACGGCGAAGGTCCGGATTACGTCTATCTCCCCGAGGTGCCCTTCGATATGGACGCGTTCTTCGGCGACGTCGCCCGCGCGTTCGAGCGGCATCCGAACGTCGTCATCGCCGTATCGGAAGGCGCGCGCTTCGCGGACGGGCATTATGTCGGCGAGGGGACGCAGTCGGGCGCGGTCGACGTCTTCGGGCACAAGTATCTCGAGGGCACGGCGAAGACGCTCGAGAACGCGGTCAAGGAGAAATTCGGCTGCAAGGTGCGCTCCATCGAGCTGAACCTGCCCCAGCGCTGCGCATCGCACCTCGCGTCGGCGACGGACCTTTCCGAATCCTTCCTGTGCGGCGAAGAGGCGGTCGGTGCGGCCGTCGACGGCCTGAGCGGCAAGATGATCGCGATGAAACGCGCAGAGAATCCCGCATACCGCTTCGGATATGACATCCGTTATGCGACGAAGGACATCGCGTCGATCGCGAACGCCGTGCGCACGGTCCCGCGGGAATGGATCGTGCCGGAGAACAACAACGTCACGGACGAATGCCTGCGGTGGATCCTGCCCCTCATTCAAGGAGAGGCGGAACCTGTGTGGCGCGACGGCCTGCCGGTGCACTTCGTAATCAAATAACGGACAAAGGGACTTGAAAAGGTCCCTTTTTTCCAAACTCCGCTTGGATTTTCCAAACCATGCTTGAGAACCGCTCTCGAACGCCGTTATTGACTTATCTCACCGGAGGAGGTATCATAACGTCAGAACGAGGGCCCGCGTTCCAAATCATCTTCAAACAAGGAGGAAATGAACATGGAATTGAAAATTTCAGAGCGGATCAACCGGTTCCGCAAGGACAAGAACATCACGCAGGAAGAGCTGGCAGGCGCGCTCGGCGTGTCGTCGCAGGCGGTATCGAACTGGGAGCGTGGCGGATACCCGGATATTACGCTGCTGCCGGTGATCGCACGGTTTTTCGGCGTAACCATCGACGAACTGATGGGGAACGACGCAGACAGTCAGAAAGAGGACAAGGATAACTACTATGACTTACTTAGAGCCTCTGAAACTCCGGAGGATCGTGTCAGCGTAATAATCGATTACATGCGCAAATACCCGAACGAACTGACCTACTGCCATGATCTGGGATGGGCTTATGTCCGGGGATGGGCTAATGCAGATGACAATGAATGCGATAAAATGAAAAGCAAGTATGCGGCTGACTTTGAGAGCGCTGTGAGTCGACTGCTCGCTTCTTCCGACGCCTATTATCTTACCGAAGGCTCGGCGCTTCGCACGATAACCTGTCCTGAAAGCGAATTGAATGCCCATGTACGGGAATTGCCAATCAAAACAAGGCGCAACGCTCTCATCGACCGGGCACGTTTTCTGCGCGACAGCGCGGCTTACCAGATACAATACCACCTCAATACCTATGAAGAATTTGCCAATATGCTCGACACGCGCTGCCCGGACGAGGCGGGCCCGACAACCAAAGCGGATTTTCAAAGAAAGATCATTGCGCTGATTGAGGCGTTTTCGGAAAACGGCAGACTCCCCGAGGGCTGGCTGCTCTTCCGCGGCTACAAAAAACTCGTGCTTTCCGCCTGCCTGTTCGGTTCGGGCGATATGGACGAGGGATGGAGGGCATTCGCG
This sequence comes from Clostridia bacterium, assembly GCA_017550315.1. Classification (GTDB taxonomy): domain Bacteria; phylum Bacillota; class Clostridia; order Oscillospirales; family CAG-272; genus UMGS1696. Next base: position 4,035 of record JAFZPN010000198.1, on the reverse strand, counting down.
GAGGGAATGGACGATTTAAAGAAGTGGTATCCAATCACAAAAGACGATCCTACCCTTCCGGTAGGTGACAATTTCTTTGGCGGTCTGCGAGTACATAAAGACCTGTATCGGGCTGTTGCCCCGGACGGAACAACGCATAAACTGTACAATGCTCACCATGCTTTGAGATATCACAAAGCGTCAGATATCTATTCGTTTCTCATTTGTCCGCGTTGGGCGTGGTTCGACTCTGCCCGCTCCGATCCCCGCTACACTGCCGCGCTCGACTGGGTGAAATCCCTCGCCGACGCAGAAGAATAGAGGAAAAATCCCTTGACGAATCCCGGAATCTGTGCTATAATAGGCGCAAATTGGGGCGTCGTCAAGCGGTAAGACAAAGCACTTTGACTGCTTCACGCGTCGGTTCGAATCCGGCCGCCCCAGTCGACAAAGAGGAACGCATCACAGCGTTCCTTTTTTTTCGTTCTCGCGCTGATCCCTTGACATCCGCGGCGCGCTTTGCTATAATGGGTATGACGAATTCAATCCTTCCGGAATAAAAGAACAAGAAAGGAACGCACCATGAAACGATGCCGCAACGCGCTGCTGTATCTCCTGATCGCCGCGCTTCTCCTCCCGCTCTTTTCCGCCTGCTCCCAGAAGAATCCCGAGACCGGATCGGAACCGGCTGCCGCGAACACGCCTGTGCCGGAGGAAGTTCTGTCCGAGGAGCCCCCCGCGGAGGAAGAGGAAGGTCCCGTCCTCGCCTTCGACAAACAGGACTACGGCGGGGTCGTCTTCCACATCCTCACCTGCTCCGAAGCTGATTACGAATACAACGCCGAGGAGGAGACCGGCGAGCGCGTGAACGACGCGATCTTCGCCCGCAACCTGAACGCCGAGGACTATCTGAACGTCGATCTCGACGTAATCTACGAGTCCGGGGACTGGAATCACCGCGACAGCTACAACGCGCTCATCCGGAATTCCATCGCGGCGGGAGACAACGCCTACGACTACGTGACCGGCATGATCTCCTGCATCCAGCCGCTCGCCTCGACCGATTCGTTTCTGAACCTGAACGAGATGTCCGGCATGGAGCTCTCGAATCCGTGGTGGGTATCCTCGATGCAGGAAGAGCTGTCCCTCAACGGCAAGCTGCTCTCGATCATCGGCGACGTCTCCCTCTCGCTCTATAAAGGGCTCTCCGTCTTCTTCTTCAACCAGAATCTGCTGGCCGACCGGAATCTCGAAGATCCCTTCACGCTCGTGCGCGAGGGACGCTGGACCGTCGACAAGATGATCGAGCTCGGGTCCGACACCGGGTCCGATCTCAACGGCGACGGCGCGTGGAATCTCGCGGACGACCTCTACGGCACGGTGATCTACGAGGTCGTGTGGCGGTCGATGAACGCGGCGGTCGACGTGCATCCGGTCCACATCGGCGCGGACGGCCTGCCCGTGGTGGACGATCTCGACGAGCGCGCGATCTCCGTCATCGAGAAGCTCACCTCCTTCCTGCACGATCACGACGACGTCTGGATCAAGGACACGACGGAATCCGACCTGCGCGACGTCTTCATCGCCGGTCACGCGCTCTTCTTCCTCGGCAAGCTCAACGGCATGGAATCGATGGGCGACATGGAGGCGGACTACGGCATCATCCCCATGCCGAAGTACGACGAGAGCCAGCCGGACTACTACACGCAGATCGCGACGGCCACGCAGATCATCCTCGTTCCCGTCACGACGGGCAGCGCGGACATCACGGGCCACGTGCTCGAAACCCTTTCCTTCTTCACCTGGCGCGACGTGGTGGACGAATACTACGAAAACGCGCTCCAGAGCCGGTACAGCCGCAGCGAAGCGACCTCCGAGATGCTCGACATCATCCGGCAGGGCGCGGTGAACGGCTTCGACTACGCCTATTCCACCGCCATCGCCGGCGATCCGTGGGTCAACAAGATCGTCAGCGACTATTCCTTCCGCGCCATCGCCCCGGCCTCCGCGTTCAAATCGCAGAAGAAGGTCTGGGAAAAGGCGATCGAGAAGATCCTCGAGAATTATCAGTGAGATCGAACCGCAAAGGGGGCTGCTGCATCACAGCGGCTCCTTTTCACATTCTGCTGTGATTGCACAAGAATGCTTTCCGTACGCCACCCTCCACCGCTCCGCGGTCCCCCTCCCTCGATGAGGGAGGAAATGGTTTTGTTTTGCTCCCTCTGGAGAGGGAGCCGAGAGAAAAAACGCACAGCTCTGCGTCTTTCCTAAAAAAAAAACAGGTTCCCGATTTGATATTCAGACGGAAAGAGCAAATACGGCAGTCTCTTTTTCGACGTTCGGATGCAGAACCCTTGACATAAGCCGGTGGGTGTATTATAATGAAGATGATCAATTTCGTTGACTACGAAAGGAATTCTGCCATGAAAAAACTCAGCTTTTTCTTCCTGTTCGCACTGACGGCGGTTCTTCTCGCTCTCTCCGTCTCCGCGGGCACCGTCATGTTCCAGAACGGCGGCGCGGACGGTCTCTACCGGAGCGGCTACACGGGCCCGATCAACATCGAACGGTACTTCCAGGATCCCTTCAACCTGGAGGACGCGGATTACCTCTATATCCGCTACTACATCGAGGATCCCGAGAAGTTCGCGGCAAACGGGCAGATCGAGATCACCTCCTCCGGCCGCTGCGACGCAGAGGAACACTTCTGGGATCTGAACACCCTCGACATGCAGCAGGGCTGGAACGAATGGAAGCTCGATCTGTACGAGGGCAATGAGACGGGCGGTCCCCCGGACTTCACGAAGATCAACTACTTCCGCATCTACTTCTTCACCGAGGGCGACAACGTCGTCGCGCTGGACTATGTGGCGTTCGGCGGCGAGAACGAGGACTTCTCCTCCATCGCGACGGAGCTCGGCGAGGTAGTCGTCGAGGAGCACGTCCCCGAGGACGTCATCAACCGCGTGGGCAAGGGCTCCTCGGGCGCCGTCGCCATGCAGGCCGCGATGGAAGCGTCGCCCGCCAACGCCGAAGCGTATGACTATGTCTTCATCCACTTCACGCTCGAAGGCGTCGATCATTTCACGGGCGACGGCCAGCTTGAGCTCACCTCCGCGTGCTGCTCCGACCGGAAGGAGATCCACTGGCTGGCCTCCGGGCTCGATCTGCAGGAGGGCGAAAACGAGCTCAAGCTCGAGCTCTGGTCCCCGGACGAATACGATTCCGAGTTTGACCCCGCGCACATCAACTATTTCCGCCTCTATATGTTCACCGAAGGTGTGCTGAAGATGAATCTCGATTACGTCGGCTTCGGCAACGACGAGGACGATTTCGGCTATGATCTGCCGGTGTATCTCGTCGTGTCTGAGGATGCGCCGGAGCTCACGCCGGAAGAACAGGCTGCCCGCGCGGAGGAAGCGGCCAGACGCGCCGAGGAAGCCGCCGCGAAGAGAGCCGAAGAAGAGGCGAAAGCGGCGGAAGAAGCGGCAAAGAAAGCCGAAGAAGAAGCTGCACGTGCCGCCGAGGAAGCCGCGAAGAAGGCCGAAGAAGAGGCCAAGGCCGCCGAAGAAGCTGCCCGTCAGGCTGCCGAAGAGGCTGCAAGAGCCGCCGAGGAAGCCGCGAAGAGTGCGGAGCAGGACATGGAAGATCTCGGCGAGGCCGTCAAGGAAGCGGCACAAGCCGTCATAGGCAGCGAAGACGGACCGTCGGCGACCGTGAAGGCCGGACCGAGCCCTGCCCTCATCGGCGGGATCTGCGCGGGGGTTGTGGTGATCGGCGCGATCATCGGCATCGTCGTCGCGAAGAAAAAGCGCGGATAAGGAACAGCCCGACACGATCATGAAACATCTTCTGCCCCTCCTCCTTGTACTCCTGCTTCTCTCGGCCGGATGCGGGAAGAAGACGCTCCCCGAACCGGTCTTTACCCCGACGACTGGGACGGGCACCTCTTCCTCCTCCGACGCTCCGCAGGCAAACCAGGACGGCAACTACTCTTCCCTCCCGCTCTTCGGGGAGGACGACGCGCCGCTCTTTTCGATCATTCTGCCCGCCGAT
>JAFZPN010000197.1 GCA_017550315.1 Clostridia bacterium | reverse complement strand
GACCGTCATCATGAACACCATCCCGCTCTGGAAGTGCCAGATGGTCCTCGCCCTCGGCATCGAGCACTCCCGTCAGGCCATGGAGGCCGGCAAGCTCGTCACCGACATGACGAACGAGCTCCTCAAGAAGAACAGCGAGGCCCTGCATCAGGCCACCGTCGCCGTCACCAAGGAAGCGGAGCGCGGCATCGTCGACATTGAGACCCTCACGCACACCAACGAAGAACTCATCAACACCCTGAACGACATCCAGACCATCCAGAAGGAAGGCCGCGAGAAGCGCATCGCCGCGGAAGCCGAGCTCGGACGCATCGAGAACGAACTCAAGCAGAAGCTCATCAACATCAATTCTTAATCCCGGAAAGGACACGCGCCTTATGAAACTCTCCTCCACCATCCGCCGAGTTGCGGCGTGTCTTACGCTCCTCGCACTCCTGCTCGCGCTCGCGGTGCCCGTCTTCGCCGAAATCGTCTATCCGACGCCCACCGATTACATCGCCGACGACGCCGCCGTCCTCTCCGAACAGACCGTGAAGCAGATCAAGGAGACGAACGCGAACCTGGCCTCCGAAATCAAGGCGGTCATCGCCGTCTGCACCGTCAAGTCCACGAACGGCATCGAGATCGGCAAGTACGCCCGCTCCCTGTACAGCGAGTGGAAACTCCCGACGGGCATCCTCATCGTCGTCGCGTCCGAGGACAAGTCCTTCTTCCTCGTCCCCTCCACCGGCGTGAGCGAAGTCATCGACAACGCCGCGCTCGAAGAGGTCCGCGACCAGTACATCGAGGACGACTTCGCGGCGGGACGCATCGACACCGCCGTCCGCAAGGCCGTCACGCAGCTCTCCATCCTCATGCTCCGCGAGATGAAGCAGGACACCGCCCCGGCGCAGAGCGAAAACGCCCCCGCCCAGACGCCCGCGGCGACGACGGAGACGACGAAGACCGAGGACCAAGGCGCGTCCGTCGGCAGCATCATCGTCGGCATCCTCAAGGCGATCCTCATCATCGCCCTCGTCCTGCTGCTCCTCTTCGTCCTCCTCTTCATCGTCGCCCTCTTCAACGACGATGTCGCCGCGATCATGCAGAAGTACATCTTCCGCCGCGGAAACCGGACCCAGAACAACGCCGCCTACTACGACGACCGCCTCTACGGCGATCAGAACCGGAACCGGCAGCGTCAGCAGAACAGCCGGAACCGTTACGACGACAACTACAACCATTACGACGACCGGAACTACGGCAGTCAGGGCTATAACAACGGAAACGGCGGACAGACCTATCAGAGCCGGAACACCGGCGGCCGGACCTATCAGGGTCAGAACGGTAACGGCCAGCAGAGCCGCGCGCAGCGTCAGGTGCGGTACGACGCAAACGGCAACCCGATCCGCACGCAGAACGCGCAGAGACAGCGCCCGCAGAATCAGGGCCAGACGTACTACAACGCCGACGGCACCCCGCGCACGCAGCCGCAGCAGCAGCCGCAGAATTACTATCAGGCGAACGCTCAGCGCGCGCGTCAGCAGCAGAATCAGGCCAATCAGGCCGCCAACGCCACCCGCGCCTACACGATCCCCGGCCGCGGCAACAACGCGCGGTAAGCCGGAACCTCACGCCCCTTGCGCCGCTCCAAAACCCGGGGCGGCGCTTTTTAGGGAGTGAAAAGAGAAAAGTGAAGAGTGAATAGTTGAGGTAGAATCTGCTGCGCAGATTCAAATAATGAATTGAAAACGCGTAGCGTTTTCCACCGAAACTCTTCACTATTCGTTCTTCTCTCTTCACTCTCTATCGGCCCCAACTCCACAATAAAGCAGGACTTTTATGATTTCCATCAGCACAAACAACCTCGCCTTCCGCGTCGGGGACCGGGAGATCCTCGGGAACATCTCGTTTTCCCTCGAAGAGGGCGATCGCCTCGCCATCGTGGGCGTCAACGGGAGCGGCAAGTCCACCCTGCTGCGCATGATCGCGGGCGAGACCCCTCCGGACGAGGGCGAGGTCTATATCGCCAAGAACAAAATCGTCGGGATGCTCCATCAGGACGACGCCTTCAACATCGTCGACGCCGACGGACATGCGATCCCGGAGGACGCGCCGCAGGACGATTCGCTCTCCCCTTCACCGGTCGACCGTACGGTCTTCGGGCAGATGATCGCCGTATTTCCCGATCTCTGCCGCGCCGAGGTGCGTCTCGCCGCGCTTCAGTCCGCCCTGGGTTCCCTTGCCTCCTCCGCCGATCCCGACACCGTGACCCGCCTCTCCGCCGAGTACGAGACGCTGAACGCCCGCTTCATCCGGGACGGCGGCCTGTATTTCCGCTCCCGCTGCCGCAGCCTGCTGACCAACCTCGGCTTTCCGGAGGACACGTGGTCCCGCTCCGTCGCCACCCTCAGCGGCGGTCAGCGCACCCGTCTCGCCCTCGCGCGCCTGCTCTCCCGGGAGCCGGACATCCTCATCCTCGACGAGCCGACGAACCACCTCGACCTCGACACCATGGTCTGGCTTGAGAATCACCTCGCCGCCTATCCGAAGTCGAAGACCGTCCTCCTCGTCTCGCACGACCGCCTCTTCCTCGACCGCGTGACGAACAAGACCCTCGACGTCGAGCACGGCCGCGCAAAGCTGTACCGTGCCAAATACTCGGAATACGCGGAGATGAAGAAAAAAGACCGCGCCGAGGCGGAGAAAAAATACGAGCTCCAGCAGCGCGAGATCGCCCGTCAGGAGGCGTATATCGAACAGCAGCGGCGCTGGGGACGCGAGAAGAACTTCATCGCGGCGAAATCGCGCGAAAAGGCCCTCGCCCGCATGGAAAAGCTCGAAAAGCCGAAGGCTCTCCCGAAATCGATCCGCTTCACGCTCACCTCCTCCGGCGAATCCGGGAACGAGGTGGCGGAGGCGAAGGGCCTCACCATGGGCTTCGGCGCGAACATCCTCTTCCGGAACCTCTCCTTCCTCGTGAAGAAGCACGACCGCCTCTTCATCTGGGGCCCGAACGGCTGCGGAAAATCGACGCTCATCAAGCTCCTGCTCGGCCAGCTCGAACCCCTCGCCGGGACGATCGAGTTCGGCTACAACGTGACGGTCGGGTATTACGATCAGGAAAACCAGAACCTCGACGAGGAAAACACCGTCCTCGACGAGCTGTGGGATGCCTACCCGACGCTCACGGAGACGGAGATCCGGAACACCCTCGCGCTCTTTCTCTTCCGGGGGGAGGACATCGAGAAGGAAGTCCGGGTCCTCTCCGGCGGCGAGCGCGCGCGTCTGACCTTCGCGAAGCTGATCCTCTCGAAGATGAATCTGTTGATCCTCGACGAGCCGACGAACCACCTCGACATCGAATCGCGGGAAGCGCTGGAGAATGCGCTGAAAGCCTTCGACGGGACGATCATCGCCGTGTCGCACGACCGGTATTTCACCCGCCAGCTCGCGACGCGGTTCGTGGATCTCGGCGACGGCGGCCGGGACTTCCGCGGGACCTACGACGAGTATATGACGTGGCGGGATGCGCGGGGCGACGATCTCCCCGCCGTCCTGAATGCAACGGTCGAGCAGCCTGCGCCGAAGGACGAATACGCCGAGCGCAAGCGCGCCAAAGCGGAGCGTCAGCGGATCGAGCGGCGGAAGGCGGAGATCGCGAAGGAGATCGCGAAGCTCGAGCGCCGGATCGCGGACATCGACGACCTCCTCTTCGGCGAAGCCGCCACGGACTATATCCGCGCCGCCGAGCTCACGGACGAGAAAACCGTCACGGAAGACCGCCTGATGCAGCTGTACGAAGAAGACGAAACACTGACAACGTCCGCTGCACGTTTCGCGGATTCCGATAAATGAAAACGCGCAGCGTTTTCTTCCTCCACTATTCACTATTCTCTCTTCTCTTTTCTCTTTTCGCTCTCCCCGATTTCTCCGAAATGGAAACAAACAAAAGGAACGTCCCATGTTATCTGAAAACTTCTCCGCGCTCGCAACGGAGCGCATCAACCCCGCGACGAAAAACATCGACACCCTTCCCCCCGAGGGGATCGTCTCCCTCATCCACGACGCCGACCGAACCGTCGCCGACGCCGTCACGCCCGCCCTCCCCGCCGCCGCGAACATCGCCGCCTCCGCCGCCGCATCCTTTGCCTCGGGCGCACGCCTGATCTACCTCGGCGCGGGGACCTCCGGACGTCTCGGCGTGCTCGATGCCGTCGAATGCCGCCCCACCTTCGGGGTCCCGGACGGCGTGGTCATCGGCCTGCTCGCGGGCGGGATCGAAGCCATGTTCCGCGCGGTCGAAGGGGCCGAGGATTCCCTCACCCTCGCCGCCAAAGATCTCGCCGCCCTCGGCCTCACCGAAAACGACACCGTCGTCGGGATCGCCGCATCCGGACGCACGCCCTACGTCCTCGGCGGATTAAGGTACGCGCGGGAGTGCGGATGCCGCGTGGGATCCGTCGCCTGCACCCCGGACGCCGCCATCTCGTCCCTCGCCTCCCCCGGCATGGCAGCAGAGGCCGTAACCGGGCCCGAGGTCATCGCCGGCTCGACCCGCATGAAGGCCGGGACCGCCACGAAAATGCTCCTCAACATGATCTCCACGACCGCGTTCATCCTCTCCGGCAAGACCTGGGGCAATCTCATGGTCGACGTCCGCGCCACGAACGAGAAGCTCGTCGCCCGCGCCGTCAGGATCATCGAGATCGGCGTCGGATGCGGGGAAGACGAGGCAAAACGCCTCCTCGACGCCGCGGGCCGGGAAGTCAAAACCGCCCTCGTCATGGGCCTCTGCGACGTCCCGAAGGAGACGGCCGACGCCCTCCTCGCCGCAGCGAACGGCCGCGTCACCCAGGCCGTCGAGGCGGGAGCAGCGAGAGAAGAGTGAAAAGAGAAAAGTGAAGAGTTGCGGTGGAAAACGCTGCGCGTTTTCAAGGATTGAATCCGTACAGCGGATTCTTCCATAGTTATTCACTATTCACTGTTCGTTATTCTCTCATTCTAAATTCTTAATTCTTAATTCGTAATTCTTAATTCCCCGGAGGTTCCACCATGACATTCCTCACCTCCCCCCTGCCCACCGCGGACGCCTTTGAAAAGACCGTCGCCCGCGTGACGGAACGCATCGGAAAACAGTATTCCTGCGCGTCCGTGGCCGTCGTCAACGGAGACCGCGTCCTCCTCCGCTTCTGCGCCGGAAACCGGCAGGATTACAGCGGCACGGAGTTCGAGCACCCCGATCCGAAGCCCGTCAGCTTTTCGACCCTCTACGACATGGCCTCCGTCTCCAAGCTCGTCTCCACCACCATGGTCGCCCTGCGCATGATGGAGGACGGCGCGTTCTCGCCCTACGACTCCCTCTGGTGCTTCCTCGACGACATCGGCAACTACCCGAACGTCGAGATGCGCCACCTCATGACGCACACCTCCGGCCTCTCGCCGCCCATCCCGCTCTATCACGTGTGCGAATCCCCCGACGACGCCCTCTTCACGATCCTGCACTCCGATCCGCTCGGGAAGCCCGGCGAGCAGGTCCGGTACAGCTGCATGGGGTACATCCTATTGCAGAAGATCCTCGAGCGCATCGCCGGGACGACCCTCGACCGCCTCGCCGACGAGCTCGTCTTCACCCCGCTCGGGATGACGACGGCCTGCTACAATCCCCTCGAGGCGCCCGGATGCACCGGCGACATCGCCGCGACCGAGCTCTCCGCGCACACGGGGTATTATATCTGCGGCCACGTCCACGACGAAAACGCGCACTTCCTCGGCGGCGTATCCGGCAACGCGGGCGTGTTCGCCACCCTCGACGACACGATCCGCTTCGCGATGATGCTCTCCGGGCGCGGCACGATCGGCGGGAAGCGCTTCCTGAACCGCCGCACCTTCGAGATGGCAGTCCACGACTGGACGCCCGGCCTCGACGAAGACCGCGGCCTCGGATTCTCCCTCCACTGCTACGATCTCTCGGCGTCGGGCGAATTCACCTCCCCCGGCTCCTACGGCCACAACGGCTACACCGGCACGTCGATCTACTGCGACGCCGCGACGGGGACGACGATGATCTTGCTCACCAACTCCGTCCACTACGGGCGCGACAACCGGGGACCGTTCTTCCGCGACCGCCGCATTTTCCACAATGTCTGCCTCACCGAAGCCGACCGCGCCCTCGGCTTTGACACGAACTGGAAGGAAAAGACATGGTAAATCGTACGATTTTTGCCGGCGCGGACGTCCTGCTCTCCTCCCCGGATCTGCTATCAAAGCTCGCGGCGTACCCCTCCGTCGGCATGGTGACGAATCCGACCGGGATCACGAAGCAGGGCGACCCGGTATACGAACGGCTCCACGGCAGGATCCCCCTCACGGCCCTGTTCTCCCCCGAGCACGGCGTCCGCGGGGAGATGCAGGCCGGGGCCGTCGTCGACGCCTACACGGACGATGCCACGGGGCTGACCGTCCACTCCCTCTACGGGCCGGGCAAAGCCGCCGCGGAGGAGCGTCTTTCGACCTTCGGATGCCTCCTCTTCGACATCCAGGACATCGGCTCGCGGTACTACACCTTCCAGTACACCCTCACGGACTGCATGAAGGTCTGCGCGTCGCACGGCGTCCCCGTCTGGGTGCTCGACCGTCCGCCGTTCATCGGATGCGAAGCGCAGGGGAACATCCTTGAGAGGCGTTTTGCCTCGGGTGTGGGGCGCTTCCCGATCCCCGCGCGGACAGGAGCGACGATCGGCGAGCTGGCGAAAACCCTGAATGACGCCGAGGGGATCGGCTGCGATCTCACGGTGATCCCGTGCCGGGGGATCTCCTCTTCGATGTTCTTCGACGAAGGGGATCTGCCCCTCGTGAATCCGTCACCGAACCTCACGTCTCCTGACTGCGCGTTGATCTACGCCGGGACCTGCCTCTTCGAGGGGACGAACGTCTCCGAAGGGCGCGGCACGACCAAACCGTTCGAGCTCTTCGGCGCGCCGTGGCTGGATTCCGCCCGTCTGCTCCGGGAGCTGCGCGCGCTCGGGGAGGGGGGGATCCTGCCGGG
>JAFZPN010000196.1 GCA_017550315.1 Clostridia bacterium | reverse complement strand
TCCCAGCGGCAGGCCACCAAGGACGCGGGCAAGATCGCGGGTCTTGAAGTGCTCCGCATCATCAACGAGCCCACGGCGGCCGCTCTGGCCTACGGCGTGGACAAGGACGCGACCGAGCAGAAGATCATGGTCTTCGACCTGGGCGGCGGCACGTTCGACGTGTCCCTGCTCGAGATCTCCGACGGCGTGTTTGAAGTGCTCGCCACCAACGGCGATACCAAGCTCGGCGGCGACGACTTCGACCAGCGGATCATCGACTGGATCGCGAACGAATTCATGAAGGAAAACGGCGGCATCGACCTCAGAAAGGACAAGATGGCGCTGCAGAGACTGAAGGAAGCGGCGGAAAAGGCGAAGATCGAGCTCTCCGGCGTGACCTCCTCGAACATCAATCTGCCGTTCATCACGGCGGACGCCACCGGCCCGAAGCACTTCGACGCCACCCTCACCCGCGCGAAGTTCAACGAACTGACCGCCGACCTCGTCGAGCGCACCATGGGCCCGACCAAGAAGGCGCTCGCGGACGCGGGTCTCTCCGTCGGCCAGATCGACAAGGTCCTCCTCGTCGGCGGCTCCACGAGAATCCCGGCCGTGCAGGATGCCGTGAAGAACTTCATCGGCAAGGAACCCTTCAAGGGCATCAACCCGGATGAGTGCGTCGCGATCGGCGCTGCCATCCAGGCGGGCGTGCTCGGCGGCGACGTGAAGGATCTCCTTCTGCTCGACGTGACGCCTCTGTCCCTCGGCATCGAGACCCTCGGCGGCGTCTTCAACCGCATCATCGACCGCAACACGACCATCCCGGTCAAGAAGAGCCAGGTGTACTCCACCGCGGCGGACGGCCAGACCTCCGTGGAGATCCACGTCCTCCAGGGCGAGCGCGACATGGCGGCCGGCAACACGACCCTCGGACGCTTCATCCTCGACGGCATCACCCCGGCGCCGCGCGGCGTTCCGCAGATCGAAGTCACCTTCGATATCGACGCCAACGGCATCGTGAACGTTACCGCCGTCGACAAGGGCACCGGCAAGGAACAGCACATCACCATCACCTCCTCCACCAACATGTCGAAGGAAGACATCGACAAGGCTGTCCACGAAGCGGAGCGCTTTGCCGAGGAGGATAAGAAGAAGAAGGAAGCCGTCGAGATCAAGAACCGTGCGGAGCAGGTGATCTACCAGAGCGAAAAGAGCCTCTCCGACATCGGCGACAAGGCATCCGAGGGCGATAAGCAGCCCGTCCGCGAAGCCATCGACAAGCTGAAGGAGACCATGAAGAGCGACAACGTCGACGCGATCAAGGCCGACACCGAAGCGCTCGAGAAGGCGTTCTACCCGATCGCCGAGAAGCTTTATCAGCAGAGTCAGGCGCAGGGTCAGCCGAACGGCGCGCCCGAACAGGGTCCGGACGGCACCTATTACAGCAACGACTTTGAAGACAAGAGCGGCAACTGACCGCGCGTCGATCTGAAACCGTAGGGCGGGGGCTTCTCCGCCCTTTCGCGGTGAAATCACGACCGAGGAATGAATCATGGCGGAAGCAAAAAGAGACTACTACGAGGTTCTGGGCGTTGAAAAAGGCGCGGACGACGCCGCGATCAAAAAGGCGTACCGGACCCTCGCGAAAAAATACCACCCCGACCTGAATCCCGGGGACAAGGAAGCCGAGCAGCACTTCAAGGAAGTGAATGAGGCCTACGACGTCCTCTCCGATCCCGACAAGCGCGCGAAGTACGACCAGTACGGACACGCGGCGTTCGATCCCGCGTCCGGCATGGGCGGCGGCAGCGGCTTCGGATTCGGCGATTTCGGCGGGTTCGACATCAACGACATTTTCTCCTCCTTCTTCGGCGGCGCGTCGACCGGCGGGGGATCGCGGCGCAACGGTCCGATCCGCGGCGACAACGTCACGATCCGCCTGACCCTCAACTTCGAGGAGGCGGTATTCGGCTGCAAGAAGGACGTCACCTATCAGAAGATCCAGCAGTGTCCCGACTGCAGCGGATCGGGAGCCGCGCCCGGAACCTCCCCGAAGACCTGTTCGGCTTGCGGCGGATCCGGTCAGGTGCGGGTCCAGCAGCGCACGCCCTTCGGCATCATGCAGACCGCCAAGACCTGTGATGCATGCCGCGGAACGGGCAAGACGATCGAGAACAAGTGCCCGCGGTGCCGCGGAACGGGCTTTGAGCGCGTGACCGTGAACGGCAGCGTCAACATCCCCGCCGGCATCGACGACGGACAGCAGGTGGCGTTCCGCTACAAGGGCTCCGACGGCATGAACGGCGGATCCGCGGGCGACCTCAACGTCATCGTCACCGTGCGGCCGCATCCGCTGTTCGAGCGCGACGGCGACGATCTCTACTGCGAGGTCCCGATCACGTATGCGGACGCGACCCTCGGCGCGGAGATCGACATCCAGACGCTCGAAGGCACGCAGAAGCTGACCATCCCCGAGGGCACGCAGACCGGCACGACCTTCACCCTCAAGAACAAGGGCGTCTGCCGCGTCAACAACCCGAAGACCCGTGGGAACCTGTACATCACCGTCACCGTCGAGGTGCCGAAGAACTTAAGCGGCGAGCAGAAGGAGCTTTTGCGCAAGTTCGCGGCCTCCTGCGGCGATTCCAACTACTCGAAGAAGTCGAACTTCTTCAAGAGATTCCGCAAGGACAGCTGAGGAGGTACGGATGGACGACAACCAGAGCTGGGTGCAGATCAAGGTCACCTGTGACGCGAAGGACACGGACACCGTCGCCTCCGTGATGTCGATGGTGGACAACGGCCTGATGATCGAGGACAACTCCGATATCGACGATCTCATCAAGCACGGCATGTACGGCGAGCTGATCGACGAAAGCCTGCTCGAAGCGGACCGCACGAAGGCCGCCGTCTCCGTGTTCATCCCGACGATCAAGTCTCCCGCGGAGAGCGAGCTCTTCATCCGGGGCCGCCTCGAAGCGCTCGGGATCCCCTTCACCGTGGAGCACATCGGCGTGCGCGAGGAGGACTGGGCGGATTCGTGGAAGCAGTATTACAAGCCGATCAAGACGGGACGCCGCCTTGTGATCGTCCCGGTTTGGGAGACTTACGAGGCAGAGCCCGGCGAGATCACGGTCCTGATGGATCCCGGCATGGCGTTCGGAACGGGCACGCACGAGACGACGAGGCTCTGCGCCGGATTCGTCGAAGAATATACGAAGCCCGGCTGCTCGGTGCTCGACGTCGGGTGCGGCTCCGGGATCCTCGCGATCGCGGCAGCCCGGCTCGGGGCGGGGAAGTGCTTCGCCTGCGACATCGATCCCGTGGCCGTGCGGGTCGCGAAGGAAAACGCCGCGCTCAACGGGACCGACAACGTGACCTGCGCCGTCTCCGATCTTCTGAAACAGGCGGAGCGGATACCCGGCGGGTATGATCTCGTCGTCGCGAACATCGTCGCGGACATCATCATCCGGCTCGCGCCCGACGTGGGAGACTATCTCGCCGAGGACGGCACCTTCGTCGTCTCCGGCATCATCGCGGAGCGCGCGGAGGAGGTCCTCGCGGTCCTCCGAGCGAACGGATACCGCGTCGCCGACGAGCATTTCGAGAACGGCTGGTACGCCGCCGCCCTTAGGCGCGCGTAATCGAATCAAAAAGAACCGTCCTGCACAAACAGGGCGGTCTTTTGTGTGACGTAGATTATTCGTTTTCTTCCAGCTCTTCATTGATCTTCGCGAGCGTCCGTTTTTCAAACATATCTGCGATGAGAAATGCAATAAATGAAGCCGCAGCACTTCCTGCAAAGACGGCACATAGCTGCCAAGATGCGGGGGACAGCCCTGTTATGACAAAGAGTGCATATCCGATAATGCCCGAGAATAAGGAAACAATGATTCTCTTCACCCAGAGATTGATCTCCCACTTGCGGGAGGAGAACAGCAGATAAGCTGTAAGGGTGATGACTGTTTCGTATATCATCGTGATTTGCAGCAGATGTGTCGTGACTCTTTCCGCATTGATGAGGGATCCGACAGCGACGGCGAAAGCCGCGAATCCCCAGCCCATCAGCGTGAGTTTTGCGATTTCAGCGAAGCGTTTCATATTCACACCCCCAGTTTTTCCTTGATCGATTTGACATACTGTCGGTTGACGACGAGCTGTTCGCCGTTTTTGAGTGTCGCGACGAGGCGGCTGTTCTTCTCCGGACGGATGCTTTTCATACGGCTGAGGTTCGCGATGGCGGTCTTTGAGATGCGCGCGAAGGGGAGGGGCGTGCCGGCCAGCCTCTCCTCGATAGCTTTGAGCCGCGCCGGGCATTCGTAGGTTTCTTCCGCTGTGTAAAAGAACAGACGATCGTCGACGGTCTCGAAGTAATACACGGACGCGAGCGGGACGACAGCGAGTTCCTCCCCCGCACGTCCGGCGATGGTTTCCCCGACGAACGCAAGCGCGGCAAGGATCTCGTCGAGCGATTCGCGGGGACCGGTGACGCAGATTTCCGCTTCTTCCCGCGTCGGATCTTCCCAGACGGTGATTTTCACGGCGTCGCCTCCTTCCTTTGCTTTGTCTGCATTATAGCATCTCCGGGGAGTGTTTGCAAGGTCCCGGCCGCCAAAATGCATCCCGCCGCCGTCAAGATGCGCATTTACAAAATCTGCTGGAATCTTTCGGCGGGATGTGATATAATCAATCATCCATTCCCACAGAGCCGAAAAGAGCGCAGGAACGCATGAAAAAGATCATCCTCGGGATCCTCGCGCACGTGGACGCCGGAAAGACCACGCTCGCGGAAGCCCTTCTCTATACCGCCGGGAAAATCAAAAAGCCCGGGCGCGTCGACTGGCGCAACACCTACCTCGACACGCACGAGCTGGAGCGCGAGCGCGGGATCACCATCTTCTCCAAACAAGCCGTATTCGAGGCGGGCGATCTCTCCGTCACCCTGCTCGATACGCCGGGCCACGTCGATTTCTCCGCCGAGGCCGAACGGGTCCTCCGGGTCCTCGACTACGCCGTCCTCGTCGTGAGCGGATCGGAGGGCGTGCAGGCGCATACGGAGACGCTCTGGCACCTGCTCGAACGGTATCATGTCCCGACCTTTGTCTTCGTCACGAAGATGGACCTGGCGGGCGCGGATCGGGCGGCGGTTCTCGCGGATCTCGAAGAGCACATCACGCCCCACGCGGTCGACATGCTCCGCGATCCCGCGGAAAAGATCGCCCTGTGCGACGAGGAAGCGCTCGAGGTCTACATGGAGAGGGGAGAGGTCCCGCGGGAGATCATCGTGCGCATGATCCGCGAGCGGCGGCTCTTTCCCGTGTATTTCGGGAGCGGACTGCGCCTCGACGGCGTGCGGGAATTTCTCGAAGCCCTCGTCTCCCTGACAGAGCCCTCCGTTTACGGGGAGGACTTCGGCGCGCGGGTCTACAAGATCGGGCACGATCCGGGCGGCGGCCGGCTGACCTATCTCAAAATCACCGGCGGGACGCTTGCGAACCGGCAAACGGTCACGTACGACGCGCCGGGGCGGGGGGAGCCGGTCGAAGAGAAGGTCACGGGCCTGCGCATCTATTCCGGCGCGAAATACGAGACGTTTGAGACCGTCCGGGCGGGCGAGGTCTGCGCGGTGACGGGGCTCTCGTCGACATACAGCGGACAGGGTCTCGGATTCGAGGCTGCCTCCTCTGCGCCGCTTCTCGAACCCGTTTTGAACTATCGCATTGCCCTGCCGGCGGGGAGCGATCCGCGGCTGCTTTTGCCGAAGTTCCGCGAGCTCGAAGAGGAGGAGCCGCTTCTCCACATCGTGTGGAACGAGCGGTACGGGGAGATCCACGCGCAGGTGATGGGCGAGGTGCAGACGGAGGTCCTCACGCGCCTCATCGCCGAGCGGTATGGGGTCGCGGTCTCCTTCGAGGACGGCCGGATCTTATACAAAGAGACGATCACCTCTCCGGTCGAGGGCGTCGGGCACTTCGAGCCGCTGAGGCACTACGCGGAGGTGCATCTTCTGATGGAGCCGCTTCCCGCGGGATCGGGACTGCTGTTCGACACGATGTGCTCCGAGAATTTCCTCGAGAGGAACTGGCAGCGGCTGATCCTGACGCACCTCGAAGAAAAGCAGCACCTCGGGGTCCTCACGGGCAGCCCGATCACCGACATGAAGATCACGCTGGCCTCCGGGCGCGCGCATCTCAAACACACGGTCGGCGGGGATTTCCGGGAGGCGACGTACCGCGCGGTGCGGGAGGGGCTGATGTTCTCCTCGATGCGCGGGGGATGCGTCCTGCTCGAACCGTTCTACGCCTTCCGGCTGGAATTGCCCGGGGAATGCGTGGGCCGCGCCATCGCCGACATCCTCGCCCGCTCCGGGACCTTCACCGAGCATGAGGCCACCCCCGGCACCTCGATCCTCGAAGGGCGCGCACCGGTTGCAACGATCGGAGATTACGCCCGCGAGGTGGCGGCCTACACGCACGGAAAAGGCCGCTTCACCTGCCGCATGGACGGCTACGCGCCCTGCCACAACGCGGACGAGGTCATCCGGGAGACGGCCTACGATCCCGAGGCGGACGTCGCGAACACGCCGAACTCCGTCTTCTGCTCGCACGGCGCGGGGGTCGTCGTCCCGTGGTCATGGGTGCCGCAGTACATGCACCTCGAAGGGCTGGATCTGAAAAAAGAGCCCGCGACGCCTATCGAAGAAGCAGAGATCAACGAGCGCGCGGGGCATATCATCCGCCGCAACCTCAATCTCGACGAAAAAGAGCTTGAGGCGATCATGGAGCGGGAGTTCGGGCCGATCCGGAGGCGGGTCTACGGGACGCCGAAGAAGGAGCAGCCCTTCGCTCCGGACGTGAAGAATCCGAAATATAAGAAATCGCTCTACATCGTCGACGGGTACAACGTCATCTTCGCGTGGGACGAGCTGGCGGCGGTGGCGGATTCGAGCCTCGAAACCGCGCGGCGCGATCTGTGCGACATCCTTGCGAACTATCAGGCGTTCACTAAGCGCGAGATGATCGTCGTCTTCGACGCGTACAACGTCAAGAGCGACACGGAGAGACGGGAGGACTACGCCGGGCTGCACGTCGTCTTCACGAAGGAGGGCGAACTCGGCGACACCTACATCGAAAAGCTGGTCCACGAGATCGGCGCGGATCAGAACGTCCGGGTGGTGACCTCCGACGGGCTGATCCAGCTGCAGGCGGTGCGCTCGGGTGTGCTGCGCCTCTCCGCGAGGGAATTCCGCGACGAGGTGCTTGCCGTGGACGAGGAGATCGCCGCGTTTCTCAAAAAGCTCCGCGAGGAAAACAAAAAGACCGGCGCGCCGAAGGGGAATCCGGGCGCCGATCAGAACGGTCAAAACGGACAAAACGGGAGGAAGACATGAAGCTCATCGAAAACGGGTTGATTTATCCGGTGGGAGCGGGACCGACGCCGTCCTGCCACGCCTCGACCGTGTGCGCCCTGCCCGAGGGGCGGATCATGGCGGCGTGGTTCGGCGGGCATCATGAATCGGCGGACGACGTCGAGATCTGGTCGTCCGTGCGGGAGGGCGGACAGTGGAGCGCGCCCGTGCAGATGTCCCGGACCACCGACGAGGCGTGCTGGAATCCGGTCCTGTACCGCGACGGGGACGACGTGACGCTCTTCTTCAAGCGCGGACACAAGATCGCGCACTGGAAGACCTTCGTGCGGCGCTCAACGGACGGCGGGCGGACCTTCGGCGCGGAGGAAGAGCTCATCCCCGGCGACGAGAGCGGCGGACGCGGACCCGTGAAGGACAAGCCGATCCGGCTCTCCGACGGCACGCTGATCGCCGGGGCGTCGCATGAGAGCGAGGACGGGAAGATCTGGCGCGCGTTCTTCGATCTCTCCCCGGACGGCGGGCACACCTGGACACGGACACCCTACCTCGAGGTGAAGGAACCGACGCGGCTGATCCAGCCGACACTCTGGGAGGACGGGGACGGCGTGCATGCCCTCCTGCGCTCGGATGCGGGCGTCGTGTGCCGCGCGGATTCCCCGGACGGGCGAACGTGGTCGGCGGTATCCCGGACGGCGCTGCCGAACAACAACAGCGGCATCGACTGCGTCTTCCTCCCGGACGGCAGTTCGAGCGACAGCCCGGATGGACGGCTCGCGCTTGTATGCAATCCCGTCGGGGCGGACTGGGGCGCGCGGACACCGCTCTCCCTGCTCATATCCGGGGACGGGGGCCGGACGTGGAAGCGAGAGCTCGATCTTGCCCGCGGAGAGGGGGAATACTCCTATCCCGCCGTGATCGCGTCCGGCAGAGAGCTTTATATCACCTACACATGGAACCGCAGATCCGTCGCCTTCGCACGGGTGGCGCTCTGACGAACAGAGGAGGAAATCCCATGAAAAAAGTCGTTCTTCGTTTTATGGCGTGCAGCGATCTGCACTACCGCAACCCGGACAGCATCGAGAAGGTGCGGTTTGAAGAAGGTCTGCGCCAGCTTTACGCCTACGCGGACAGCCAGGAATATACCGCCGTCGACGCCGTCTATATCGTGGGCGATTTCGCGACCTCCGGCACCCTCGAACAGATGCAGCTCGTGAAGGAATCGCTGGACCGCTGCCTGCGTCCGGAGACGGTCGTCAACCTGAGCCTTGCGTCGCACGAGTACCACGGACCGGACGGGGAAGCGGGCGCGCGTCAGCGGTTCGACGAGGTCTTCGGCCAGCCCGCCGATACGCATCGGGTCATCAAGGGCTTCCATTTCATCTCCGTCACCACGACGGACGGATGCCGGTTCTACGAGCCGCAGATCACGTTTGCCGCGCGCGAACTGGATGCCGCCCATGCCGACACGCCCGAGCAGGCGATCTTCTTCTTCCAGCATCCGCACCTCTCGGACACCGTGTACGGGAGCATCGGATGGGGGCAGGGAGCCCTGATGCCGGTCCTCGTCAACTACCCGCAGATCATCGATTTCTCCGGGCATTCCCACGCGCCGATCAACGACCCGCGCTCGATCCACCAGGATCACCTGACCTCCGTCGGGACCGGGACGTTCAGCTATTTCGAGCTCGACGAGTTCGACAAGATTTACACGACCTTCCCGCCGGAAAAGGATATCGCCGCGCAGATGCAGATCGTGGAGGCGTACGACGACGGCAGCGTCCTCATCAAGCCCTGGGACGTCATCGCGGGCCGGCCCTTCCACGACGGATGGCTCGTCGAAAAGCCGTGGGATCCGGACACCTTCGTCTATACGCGCGCGAGGCGGATCCGGGAGGCCGGACGTCCGCACTTCCTGCCGGGATCCTCGCTCACGGTCGCAGAGACCGCCCAGGGGCTTCGCGTCGAATTCGACCACGCGGACGGCGGCGAAGACGTGAACGACTATGTCATCACCGTGCGGAACGAGGGCGGGATCGTCGAGCGCCGGTTCGTTATCTGGTCGCCGTATTTCCTCAGCGACCGCCCGGAGAAGATGATCTACACCGCGCCGCTGCCGCCGCTGGGATCCGGGGAATACCGCGTCACCGTCAAGGCCCGCGGCTTCTGGTACAACGAATCCGAAGACCGTCTCGAAACGATCCTCACCGTCCGAGCCTGATCCCCTGCAAAACGAAAAAGGACGCCCCTCGCGCGGTTCATCCGCCGGGAAGAGGCGTCCTTTTCTGCTGCCTTTACGTCGTGGAGCGTCCGTTATACGGCACGTCGCCGTAGAAGCGGTTTTCGAGCGTGCTGCCGGAGTAATACCGGCGGAAGTAGAGATAATCGTCGCAGTAGCGGCCGTAGGTATAGTCATAGATCGTCCGCTTCTCAAACAGGCGGAATCCGCTCTTCTCCGCGGTGCGACGGGAGGCGGGATTGTCCGTGTCCATGAAGGCGATCAGGTAATCGAGGCCCCATGCCCGGCAGATGTGCTCCGCAAAGGCGGCGGCCGCTTCGGAGGCATAGCCGTTCTTCGTGTATGCGCCGCGCATCATCCAGCCGAGTTCGTATTCATGGAGGAAGGAATGCTTCGAGAAAGTCAGGCAGCCCACGACGTCCCCGGTCTCGCGGCTCTCGATCGCGTAGCAGCGCCACGTGACGCGGTCGTCCTCCTCCTCAATCCGCCGAAATTCACGGATATACTTCGGCATGTCCTCCGGCGGCGCATCCACGTCGAGAAGATCCGGGCAGTATTCGAGGACCGCGGGATCGGTCTTGATCCGGTATAAAGCCTCTGCGTCCTCCTCCCGGAAGGTGCGGACGAGCAGGCGTGGGGTTTCGAGGGTCATGGCGTCTCTCACCCTTTCCCGACCTTCACGAGCACGGTGCTGTACAGGCCGAGATCGAGGCGGAGCGCAAAGGAATCGGCGTCAAAGTACTGCGTGTTCAAAAGCGTGAGGTCGTGTTCCGCGTCGAGAAGGTAGACCTCCGCCGCGCACGGACCCTCGACGCCCTCGATCCGGAGGGAGATTTCCTTCGCCGGGGCATCGTCGCGGTCGTTGTAGTTCGTCAGCATCACCGCGAGCGATTCTCCGTCCGTCGCCGCGCAGGTGTAGACGTCAGGATCAGCGCTCTCCGTCGGGATCCACGTCCCGAGCGCGCGCAGATCGCGGAACGCGGCGAAGGGATAGTAACCCTTCAGCGGACGGTAGGTCTCCGCCTCGAACATGCCGTTCATGACGCACGGACGCGCGTCGTAGTACATCAGCATGTCGAGCGGCAGGGCCTGCCCCGTGCACATGGCCGCGGCGATGAAGGAGGATCCCTTGAGATTCCGCTCCGTGCGGAGGGAATAGGTCCAGTCCTCGCCGAGCCAGCCGCGGATGTAGTTCCATTCGTTGAGGATCGTCTCGACCCCGGTCAGCCCGCGGATGTCGAGCTCGTGCCGGGCCGTCGTGATCGCCTCGCGCAGGCTGTCCATGCGGCGCTCGTACCAGTGATACGAATAGAAATCGAAGGGCACCCCCTCCGCGGCGACGCGGTCGAGGAAGGCGTTCTTGAAGGGTGTCGGCCACGGTCCGGTAAACGCGGGACCGCCGATTTTCAGCTCCGGGAAGCACGCCTTGAGATGCCGGGCGGCGGTGACGTAGAGCTCGATGAACTCCTCGTCCGTCCCCTGCCAGCAGGGATTTGTCCCGTCGGCGTTGCGGCAGTCCGGTTCGTTCCAGATCTCCCAGTATTCGATCCCGTACCGGAAGCCGTTCGCCCAGCCCTCGTTGTAGTGCCGGATGATGTGCTCGCAGATCCGCGCCCATTTCCCGAAGTCCGGCGGCACGCGGGTCCCGTATTTGTAGCCGTGCTCGATGGACGCGCCGAGGCGGTAGAAGATCTTCGTCCCGGCGGCGAGGATGGTCTCGAGATACTCGTCCGTCGGCTCGAAGATGTAGGACGCCGGATCGTTCTCATCCGCCGCAAAATTGCGGAAGATGCGGTGCACGTCGACGGTGTGCTCTCCGCCGTAGCCGGGGAAGAACGACGCGTCGTGATTGCGGGCATAGGGGATTGCCGCATCGCGGTATGCCCCGAACGAAGTAGTCGGGGAATGACGCACGCCGGGCGCGGTCGGACCGTTGTTGACGGCGTTCATGATCTTGATCCTGCCGGATGTCTTCCGGCGGTCTGCGGTAATGACGGTCATCTTCGTCTCCTGTTCTCTGATTCAGACGGATTTCGTGTATGGCTCAGTCGAAATAGACGGTACGGCCGGTGCGTCCGCTCTGGTAGATCGCCTCGATGATCTGCGTCACGACGGCGGCCTGCTCCGGCAGCACGATCGGATCGAGATCCTCGACGACGGCCTGGATCCACTGCCGCGCCTCGTATTCGGATGAAGAGAGGGCCTCATCCTTGAAGAAGGTCCGGTCCGCGGGGGTCGGTTTGTAATCCTCGGCGAAGAGCTTCATCGCGCCGGTCTCATCCGGGCGTTCCCCGTTGATCGCCAGCCCGCCGTGCATCATCTCGATCCCGCCGAGCGTGCCGCAGAAGGTCGGATGACCGCCGTCCTGTACGTTTAAGAGCCACGACGCCTCGACGTACATCATCGCGCCGTTGTGGAACCGGACCATGCCCATCGCGCTGTCCTCGACGGTGAAGGGCTTGTCCTCGCCCCACGGTCCCCAGCTTCCGTTGTCCTTCGCGTAGTATTTCAGCTTGTTGTTCACGACGCCGGTGACCGAGGCGACGTCATAGTTGTTCACCACATAGAGCGCAGCGTCGATCGAATGGGTCCCGATGTCAATCATGGGGCCGCCGCCCTGCTTTTCCTCGTCCATGAAGACGCCCCAGGTCGGAACGCCGCGCCGCCGGATCGAGGGCGCCTTGATGTAGTAGACCTCGCCGATCTTTCCCACGGCGATGAGGTTGTGCGCCACCTGATAGGACGGCTCCGAGCGGGACTGATACCCGATGGTCAGCTTCTTTCCGTTTTGCTTCGCGGCGTCGCACATCGCGCGGGCCTCCGCCGTTGTGGTCGCCATCGGCTTCTCGCACATGACGTGCTTGCCGGCGCAGAGGGCCGCGATCGAGATCTCCGCGTGCTTGTAGTTGGGTGTGAGCACATGGACCACTTCGATGTCCTTCATGGCGAGCAGGTCCCGGTAATCCGTGAAGACCTTCGCCCCCTTTACGCCGTAATCGGCCGCCGCCTTGACCGCTCTTTCCTCGATGATGTCACAGAAGGCGATCATTTCGACGTTTTCGCATTTTTTCAGAGCCGGCATGTGCTTGCCGTTCGCGATGCCGCCGCATCCGACGATGCCGACCTTGACCGTGCGCAGTTTGCTCATTTTCGTTCCTCCCTGTCAATCATAATCCATCCGATGAATGCGTCCGGGATCCGGCTCTCCGGTCCCCATTCCCATTATAGCACGGCAGCGGCGCGGCGTCAAGGGATCGGGCCGTTTCTTCCGGTTCCGATTTGTGCGGGAACCGGCGCGCGAAAAAGGCACCCCGATCCGGGATGCCTCGTATTTATGCTTTTCCGAGCAGCTTTTCCATCCGTGCCGCTGCTTCCTTCGTGTCCTCCGGACTGCCGAAGGTCGAGAAGCGGAAATAACCCTCCCCGCAGGCGCCGAATCCCGCGCCGGGCGTGCCGACGACCTGGATCTTTTCAAGCAATAGATCGAAGAATTCCCAACTTCCCATGCCGCCGGGACACTTCAGCCAGATGTACGGTGCATTCTTTCCGCCCGTGTACCACAGCCCGAGCGAATCGAGCGCGCGCATGAGGGTCTTCGCGTTTTCCTTATAGACACGGATATTATCCTGAATCTGCCGTTGTCCCTCGTCCGTGAAGACCGCCGCGCCTGCCTTCTGCAGGATGTACGAGACGCCGTTGGTCTTGGTCGTCCGGTTGCGCACCCACATCGCATGGAGGCTCTGCCCGCCGCGTTCGAGCTCCTTCGGGATCACCGTGTAGCCGCAGCGTGTGCCGGTGAAGCCCGCCGTCTTGGAGAAGGAGCAGATCTCGATGGCACAGGTCCGCGCGCCGTCGATCTCGAATATGCTCCGCGGAAGGTCTTCGTCCTCGATGAACGCCTCGTAGGCCGCGTCGAAGAGGATCACCGCGCCGCGCCGGTTCGCACAGTCCACCCACGCCCTCAGCTGATCCCGGGAGAACACCGCGCCCGTCGGGTTGTTCGGCGAGCAGAGATAGAAGAGATCGGCGTCCTCTCCCGCCGGAAGGTCGTCCGGGGAGGGGAGGAATCCGTTCTCCTCGCAGGAGGGGAGATGGACGATCCGTCGCCCCGCCATGACATTCGCGTCGACATAGGCGGGATAAGCCGGTTCCGGGATGAGAGCGGCGGAGACGGGGGAGAAGAGGTCGAGAATGTCCCCGAGCTCGTCGCTGGCCCCGCTCGACACGAAGACTTCGTCGTCAGAGAGCGCGATCCCGCGGCTCCGGTAATGCCCGGCGGCGGCTTCGCGGAAGAACGGTGCACCGCATTCCGGCAGATATCCGTGGAAGGTCGCCGGATGGGCCTGATCGTCCACCGCGGCGTGCAGCGCCTCGATCACCGCCGGGGCGAGGGGCAGGGAAACGTCCCCGATCCCCATGCGGTACAGGTGCGTCCCGGGATGCGCCTCACAGTAGGCCTTCGTCTTCTGCGCAATGTGATAGAACAGGTAGGAGTCTTTGAGTTCCGCATAGTGCGGATTCAGTTCAATCATCGGAGATCTCTCCTTCATAGACAAATTCCGCGGGCCCCGTCATCGTGACCTCCCCCTCCGGCGATACGGTGATCTCGAGCGTCCCGCCGTCGAGGTGAACGGGGATGACGTCCCCCACCCGGCAGAGTCCCGTTTGGACCGCCGCCGAGGCAGAGGCGCACGCGCCCGTCCCGCAGGCCATGGTGATCCCGCTGCCGCGTTCCCAGACCCGCATCCGCAGACTTCCGTCCGGCAGACGCGACACGAATTCCGCGTTCACGCCGCCGGGAAAGGCCGGATGGGTCTCGATCTTCGGGCCGATGACCGCGAGCGGAACGGCTTCCGCGTCCGGGATGAAGCACACGGCGTGCGGATTGCCGACGTCGACCGGGAGCACGGTCACGCTTTCCCCGCCGAGGTCCAAAGTCATCGCCTCGCCGACCGCCGCGCGTCCCATGCCGACCGTCACGCGGCGCACCTTCCCGCACCGGATCTCCATCGAGAGCGTCCGGATGCCGGAGAGGGTCTCGATCCGCAGGTCCGTCTTGTCGGTGAAACCCTTGTCGTAGACGTATTTGCCGACGCAGCGGATCCCGTTGCCGCACATTTTCGCCTCGCTCCCGTCCGCGTTGAAGATGCGCATCCGGAAGTCCGCGTCATGGCGCGTGGGCGGGGAGATCAGGATGATCCCGTCCGAGCCGGGTCCGAAGTGCCGGTCCGAGAGCCGCCGGGAGAGCGCCTCCGGATCCTTCACCTCGCCCCAGAAATAGAGGTAGTCGTTGCCGAGTCCCTGCATTTTCGTGAATTTCATCGTATCCTCCGTTATTGTACCGGATCAGCCGGGAAAAGTCAATCCCCGACGTCAATCTTCGTCGATTCGCGAGACCCCGACGGTGATCTCTTCGAGCACGTCGAGCAGCACGCGCACCGTGTCGAGTGAGGTGAACATCGTGATCCCCGCCTCGGTCGCCGCCTGCCGGATCGCCGCGCCGTCCTCGAAATGCACGCCGGAGAGGATCGCGCGGGTATTGACGACGTAGCTCACATAGCCCGCCCGGATCGCGTCGAGGATCTCATGGCTTCCTTCGCTGGGCTTGTGCAGGAGACGCGTCTTGATGCCGTGCTCCCGGAAGACCTCCGCCGTCAGGGTCGAGGCTTCGAGGTTGAAGCCCATGTCGTAGAATCGGCGCGCCAGCGGGATCGCCTCTTCCTTGTCCTCGTCCGCGAGCGTGAAGATCACGGTCCCGTAGTTCTGTACCCTGAGCCCTGCTGCGACGAGCGCCTTGTACATTGCGCGGTGCAGCTTCCGGTCGTATCCGATGGCCTCGCCCGTGGACTTCATCTCCGGGGAGAGGTACGCGTCGCCGCCGCCGAGCTTCGAGAAGGAGAAGACGGGGACTTTCGCGAAGTACCGGTTCTTTTCCGGCATCAGGCCGGCCGGGATCCCCTGCTCCGCGAGGCTGTGTCCGAGGATGACCCGGGCCGCGATGTCCGCGAGGCGGTATCCCGTCGCCTTCGAGAGGACGGGAACCGTACGGGACGAGCGCGGATTGACCTCGATGATATAAACTTCGTCGTCCGGCGTGACGATGAACTGAATATTGAAGAGTCCCACGATCCCGATGGCGGGACCGAGACGGCTCGTGTAATCGAGAACCGTGGCCTTCACCTTGTCGGAGAGCGAGAACGGCGGCCACACCGAAATGGAGTCTCCCGAATGCACGCCCGTGCGCTCCACGAGCTCCATGATCCCAGGGACGAAGACCTCCCGCCCGTCGCATACCGCGTCGACCTCGACCTCCTTGCCGCGGATGTAGCGGTCCACGAGCACGGGCTTGTCCTCGCCGATCTCCACGGCGGTCCGGAGGTAGCGGCGGAGCTCCTCTTCCTTCGCCACGATCTGCATGGCGCGGCCGCCGAGTACGAAGGACGGACGCACGAGGACCGGATAACCGAGCTCCCGCGCCGCCGCGATCCCGTCCTCCACCGAGGTCACGGCGCATCCGGCCGGACGCGGGATCCCGAGCTCGCCGAGCAGGTGCTCGAACAGGTCGCGGTCCTCCGCCGTATCGATGGCGCGCCGGTCCGTCCCGATGAGGGGGATCCCCATTTCCGCGAGCGGATCGGCCAGGTTGACCGCTGTCTGGCCGCCGAGGGTCGCGATCACGCCGAAGGGCTTTTCGAGAAAGGCAATGTTGGCGACGTCCTCGGGGGTGAGCGGCTCGAAGTAGAGCTTGTCGGCGCAGGTGTAGTCCGTTGAGACGGTCTCGGGGTTGTTGTTGACGATGATCGCCTCGTACCCCGCCTGCCGGATCGCCTTCACCGCGCGGACCGTGGAGTAGTCGAATTCCACGCCCTGCCCGATGCGGATGGGTCCGGACCCGAGGACGAGGATCTTTTTCTTCTCCGAGACGACGGATTCGTTCTCTTCCTCCCAGGTCGAATAGAAGTACGGGACGTAGCTGTCGAACTCCGCCGAGCAGGTGTCGATCATTTTGTAGACCGGCGTGATCCCGTTTGCCTGACGCATGGCGCGGATCTCTGTCTCCGTTTTGTTCCACAGACGGGCGACGGCGGCGTCGGAGAATCCCATGCGCTTGGCTTCCCTGAGCACGGAGAGATCGCCGGGACGGTTCTTGACCTGAATCTCTTCCTCCGTGATCCGCCGGATCCCCGCGAGGAAGAACGCGTCGATCCCGGTGGCCTCGTGCAGCTCCCCGACCGTCACGCCGCGCCGGAGCAGCTCCGCCAGCGCGAAGAGACGCTCGTCCGTGGCGTCGCGGATAAACAGAAGCAGCGCATTCGTCGTCTCGGCGGCGAGCTTGTCCGAAAAGAGGTGCGTATGTCCCGTTTCGAGGGAGCGCACGGCCTTGAGCAGGCTTTCCGGGAAGGCCCGCCCGACGCTCATGACCTCGCCGGTCGCCTTCATCTGCGTGCCGAGGACGCGGCTTGCACCCGGCAGCTTGTCGAACGGGAAGCGCGGCAGTTTGGTCACGACATAATCGGGCGCGGGCTCGAACGACGCCGGGGTATTCGCGAGCGGGATCTCGTCGAGGGTCATCCCGACGCCGATCTTTGCCGACACCCGCGCGATCGGATAGCCGGTCGCCTTCGACGCGAGGGCGGACGACCGGGACACGCGCGGGTTGACCTCGATAACGACGTAATCGAACGAGTCCGGATCCAGCGCGAACTGCACGTTGCAGCCGCCTTCGATCCCGAGCGCGCGGATGATCCGCAGGGCCGAGGAGCGCAGCATCTGGAATTCGCGGTTTGCGAGGGTCTGGCAGGGCGCGACGACCGCGGAATCCCCGGTGTGCACGCCGACGGGATCGATGTTCTCCATCGAACAGACGGCGACGGCGGTGTCGTTCCTGTCCCGCATGACCTCGAATTCGATCTCCTTCCAGCCCTTGACGCTCTTCTCGACAAGGACCTCGGTGACGGGCGAGAGCTCCAGGCCCCGGCGGATCAGGGTGAGCAGCTCGTCCTCGTTTTCGGCAAATCCGCCGCCCGTGCCGCCGAGGGTGAACGCCGGACGGAGCACGACCGGATATCCGATTTTCTCCGCGATCGCGCGGCCTTCTTCGACGGTATGCGCGACGTCAGAGGGAAGCACGGGCTCGCCCAGCCTCTCGCAGAGGGCCTTGAACGCCTCCCGGTCTTCCGCCGCCTCGATGGATTCGCTCCTCGTCCCGAGCAGCTCGACCCTGCACTCGCGCAGAATGCCTTTCTTTTCGAGCTGCATGGCGAGGTTGAGCCCCGTCTGCCCGCCGATCCCGGGGAGGATGGCATCCGGACGCTCCGTGCGGAGGATGCGGGCGACGAATTCCAGCGTCAGGGGCTCCATGTACACCCGGTCGGCGATTTCCGTGTCCGTCATGATCGTCGCGGGATTGGAGTTGACGAGGACGACCTCGTAGCCCTCCTCCTTCAGCGCGAGACAGGCCTGCGTCCCGGCGTAGTCAAATTCGGCTGCCTGCCCGATGACGATGGGGCCGGAGCCGATCACCATGATCTTATGTATGTCCGTTCTTTTCGGCATGGAAGGCCTCCGTCATGCGGATGAATTCGTCAAACAGGGCACCGCTGTCCTCGGGTCCGGGCGCGCTTTCCGGATGATACTGGACGGAGAACATCCGGTCCGCCGGGCACGCCAGCCCCTCCACCGTCCCGTCGAGGAGATTGACGCGGGTGACGGTCATTCCACACCCGGCGACGCTGTCCCGATCCACGGCGTAGGAGTGGTTCTGCGAGGTGATCTCGATCCGTCCGGTGGCGAGCTCCTTCACCGGATGATTCCCGCCGCGGTGCCCGAATTTCATTTTATACGTCTTTGCCCCCGCGGACAGCGCGAGGATCTGATGCCCGAGGCAGATCCCGAAGATCGGGAGCTTCCCCCTAAGTTTTCTGGCAGTCTCTGCGACTTCCGGTACATCGGCGGGATCGCCCGGTCCGTTCGAGAAGAGGATGCCGTCCGGGGCAAACGAGGCGATGACCTCCGCCGGCGTATTCCACGGCACGCGGATCACGCGGCATCCGAGGCGGCAGAGACACCGCACCATGTTCTCCTTCATCCCGCAGTCCACCGCGGCGACGGTCAGCCGTTCCTCACCGGACGCCGGGGATGCCGTGATCTCCTTCACGCTGACCCGGCTCACCGCGTCGTGCGGGACCGGGGTTTCGCGGATCCGGCGGATGCAAGCCTCGAGAGGGATGTCCGCGTCCGCCAGGATGGCTCTTCGGCTGCCGAGATCGCGTATGGAGCGCACCAGCCGCCGCGTATCGATCCCCGCAAGTCCCGGGATGCTATAAGATTCCGCCGCATCGGCGAGCGTCTTCTGTGACCGGAAATTCGACGGCGCGGCCGAAACCTCCCGCACGAGGACGGCGGAGAGCGCGGGGCCGCCCGATTCGGCATCGTCCCCGTTCCAGCCGTAGTTCCCGATCAGGGGATAGGAGAACACTACGCCCTGATCGGCGTAGGACGGGTCGGTGAGGATCTCCTGATACCCGACCGAGGAGGTGTTGAATACAAGCTCGAAAGGCGCGGATACGCCCTCAGTGAGCGCCGCGCCGAAACCGGTTCCGGAATAGATCTGCCCGTCTTCCGTGACGAGCTTTCTCGGGAGCGTCATGGACGTTCCTCCTTTCTGCTGATTTTCGCTTCAAAGCGGTCCTTGCGCGTGTCGGCGGGGATGGCGGTGGGATAGTCCCCCGTGAAGCACGCCGTGCAGATCCCGTCACCGCCGAGCTCCGGAAGCCGATCCGGAGGGAGGTATCCGAGGGACTCCGCGCCGATGATGCGGGCGATTTCTTCCTCCGTTCGTCCGCAGGCGATGAGATTGTCCCGGGAGTCGATGTCCGTGCCGTAGTAGCAGGGATTGAGGAACGGTGGTGCCGAGACCCGCATGTGGACCTCGCGCGCGCCTGCTTCTCTGAGGAGCCGCACGATCCGTCCGCTCGTCGTTCCCCGCACGATCGAATCGTCGAGGAGGACGACGCGCTTGTCCCGGACGGTGTCTTCCACGACCGCCAGCTTGATTTTGACCTGGTCGATCCGCTTGTCCTGTCCCGGGGAAATGAAGGTCCGCCCGATGTATTTGTTCTTGATGAGGCCGATCCCATAGGGGATGCGGGACGCCTCGCTGAACCCGAGCGCCGCGTCGAGCCCGGAATCGGGAACGCCGATCACGACGTCCGCATCCGCGGGATGGGCGGCGGCGAGGATCCTGCCGGCTGTCCGGCGCGCGCGGTGGATGCTCACGCCGTCGAGGACGGAATCGGGTCTGGCGAAATAGATGGTCTCGAAAACGCAGAAACGCCGGGGCGCTTTGCCGCAGTGCTCCCGGATCGAAGTCTGACGCACTTCGCCTCCCTCGGAGCGGAAGACGAGGATCTCCCCCGGATCGACATCGCGCACGAGCGACGCGCCGACCGCCGTGAGCGCACAGCTTTCCGACGCGGCGACGACGGTACCGTCCGCGGTCCTGCCGTAGCAGAGGGGCCGGAATCCGCGGGGATCCCGCGCGAGGATCAGCTTCTGCGGGGACATGAGGACCAGTGAATACGCCCCCTCGAATTGATGCATGGCGGCGGAGAGGGCACACTCGATCGAGGGAGTCCGCAGGCGCTCGCGGGTCACGATGTAGGCGATGGTCTCCGTGTCCGAGGTCGTGTGGAAGATCGCGCCGGAGAGTTCGAGATCGCGCCGCAGTTCTGCCGCGTTGGACAGGTTGCCGTTGTGCGCGATCGCCATGCGGCCCTTGACGTGGTTGACCTCGATGGGCTGACAGTTGGTCCGGCTGCCCGCGCCCATCGTGGCATACCGGACGTGCCCGACCGCCATGGTCCCCTCTGGAAACGACGAGAGGATCGGGGGCGTGAAGACGTCGCTGACGAGACCGATGTCCTTGTGCGAGAAGAAGATCCCGTCGTCGCCCACCACGATGCCGCAGGATTCCTGTCCCCGGTGCTGGAGCGCGTAGAGCCCGTAATACACGAGCCGCGCCGCGTCCCCCGGTTCCGGGGAGATCATCCCGAATACGCCGCATTCTTCATGGATCGCCATGCTCTCCTCACTTCCCGCTGTCTCCGTAGTTGGATAGAACACGTGCCGACGGATCGTTCACGTCGCAGCCCTTCCATGTCCGGTTGGGCATCCAGTAGTCCGCGATCATCTCCGCCTCTCCCGGGTAGTGCTTCTCGAAGATCTCCCGGTAGAGCAGGGATTCCTTCGTGAAGGGCGGGCAGTACGCGTAGGCTTTCCGTTTCTCTTCAAATTCCGCGTCAGTATAGCGGCTCTCGGCGTATTCCTTCAGGTCGTCGACCATGGAATGCCCGACTGCGTCCGAGAACGCCGCTTTTTCACGCCAGAGGATCTCCGGCGGGAGCCAGTCCCCCTCGTCGAACGCCCGGCGCAGCAGGTACTTGCCCTTGCCGGTTTTGTTCATCTTGATCTCCGGATCGAGCGCCATGACGTATTTCACGAAACCGAGGTCGCCGAACGGCACGCGCGCTTCGAGCGAGTTGACCGAGATGCACCGGTCCGCGCGGAGCACATCGTACATGTAGAGCTCGCGCACCCGTTTCTCCGCTTCCGCCTGAAACGCCGCCGCGTCCGGGGCAAAATCGGTGTATTTGTATCCGAAGTGCTCGTCCGAGATCTCCCCGGTCAGAAGCACCCGGATGTCCGTGTGTTCGTGGATCGCCTTGCATACGAGGTACATCCCCATGCTCGCGCGGATCGTCGTGATGTCCCAGGTTCCGAGCAGGGCGATGACGGTCTCGAGCGAGGCGAGCACCTCTTCGCGCGTCATCGTGACCTCGGTGTGCTCGCTGCCGATCCAGTCCGCGGCCTGCCGGGCGTATTTCAGATCGATCGCGTCTCCCTCCATGCCGATGGCGAAGGTGCGGATCGGACGCTCGCTCCCGCGCTGTGCGATGGCGCAGACGAGGGAGGAATCGAGCCCGCCCGAGAGCAGAAAACCGACGTTCACGTCCGCGACGAGGCGCTTTTCCACGCCGGCGATGAGCTTTTCGCGGATGTTCCGGCACGCCTCCTCCACACTGTCGAAGATGACGTGCTCCGGATGCGCGATGTCCGCATACCGGACGAACTCCCCGCCCCGGTAATAGCATCCCGGCGGAAAGGGGATGACCTTCTCCGTCAGGCCGACGAGGTTCTTCGCCTCGGACGCGAACAGGATCTTCCCGTCCCGGCCGTACCCGTAGAAGAGCGGCCGGATGCCGATGGGATCCCGCGCGGCGACAAGGTCCCCCGTCCGCGCGTCATAGAACACGCATGCGAACTCCGCGTCGAGGAGGGGGAACATATCGACCCCGTACTCGAACCAGAGGGGCAGAAGGATCTCGCAGTCCGAATCGCTCTCGAACCGGTATCCCTTTTTTATGAGATCGTCCCGCAGCGCGCGGAAGCCGTAGATCTCGCCGTTGCAGACGAGGAGGGAGCCGTCCCGCTCGAAGGGCTGCATCCCTTCCGGCGTCAGCCCCATGATGGCGAGGCGGTGGAACGCCATGAGAACGTCCCCCGCCTCCTCGATCCGGCTCTCGTCCGGGCCTCTTGATTTTGTCCGCTCGAATCCCGCCCGGAATTCCTCCGGCGTGACCGAGCTCTTATAGCAGCTCATGATGGAGCACATGATGATGAACCTCTTCCGATGCGTATTCGCTTATTCGACGTCCTGTAGCGCGTCGTAGCCTTCCTCGCCCGTACGCACCTTCACGACGTTCTCCACGTCATAGACGAAGATCTTGCCGTCGCCGATGTGGCCGGTATAGAGGACTTTCTTAGCCGTTTCGATCACCGCGCGGACCGGGATCTTCGACACGACGATGTCCACCTGGACCTTCGGCAGGAGCGTCGCTTCCACAGCGATGCCGCGGTAGTATTCCGTCCGGCCCTTCTGCTGTCCGCAGCCGAGGACGTGGGAGACCGTCATGCCGGTGATGCCGAGATCGGTCATGGCGTTTTTCAGCGCCTCGAACCGGCTTTCCTTGCAGAGGATCTCCACCTTGGTGAACTTCGGACGTCCCTCCTCAAACGACGGCACGCGCTTGACCGGCACGGCTTCCGCGGGCGGCGTGTCCCCGGAGACGACGACCGGCGCGCTCAGCGTGTCGAGGCTCGACGTGTCGGGTGACATGGCGAATCCGGCGTAGGCGGTCAGAAGGCCGTGCTCGGAGACGTCAAGACCCTGGATCTCGTCGGCGGGATCCGCGCGCAGTCCGATGGTCTTTTTGAGGATGAAGAAGACGACGGTGATGATGACGGCGACATAAGCCGCCACGGAGACGACGCCCAGCGCCTGGACGCCGAGGAAGTGCGGCCCTCCGCCGTAGAAGAGACCCTTTTCCGTGGAGACGCCCGTCGCGAAGAAGCCCGTGAGGATCGTCCCGAGCGCGCCGCAGATCCCGTGGACCGAGATCGCGCCGACCGGGTCGTCGATCTTCGCGATCTTATCGAAGAATTCGACGGAGAAGACGATCACCGCGCCGAAGACGAGACCCATGATCGCCGCCCCGACCGGGGAGACCGCATCGCAGCTCGCCGTGATCCCGACGAGCCCCGCGAGCGCGGCGTTGTAGGTCATCGACACATCCGGCTTCTTGTAGCGGATCCACGTGACGATGAGCGTCGTGCAGCAGGCGACCGCGGCGCAGAGGTTGGTGTTGAAGAAGACCAGTCCGGCGCTCGTGACGAGCTCGTCCGAGTCCATGCCGACGGTGGACGCGCCGTTGAAGCCGAACCAGCAGAACCAGAGGATGAAGACGCCGAGTGCGGCGACGGTCAGGTTGTGGCCGAGGATCGCGCGGGGCTTGCCGCTCCGGTCATATTTGCCGATGCGGGGACCGAGGATCGCCGCGCCGATGCACGCGCAGACGCCGCCGACCATGTGGACGCAGGTCGATCCGGCGAAGTCGTGGAAGCCGAGATCCGCAAGCCAGCCGCTGCCCCAGATCCAGTGTCCCGAAATGGGGTAGATGAAGAGCGAGATGCAGAGGGAATAGATGCAGTAGGCCGAGAATTTCGTCCGCTCCGCCATGGCCCCGGAGACGATGGTCGCCGAGGTCGCGCAGAAGACGGTCTGGAAGATGGCGAACGCCCAGAGCGGAACACCCGCGGGGAGGATGTGGCCGTAATCCCCCAGGATGAGGGGATCGAGCTGTCCGAAGAGCGCGGTGCCCGAGCCGAACATGATGCCGAAACCGACCAGCCAGAAGGCCGGGGTCCCGATGCAGAAGTCCATGAGGTTCTTCATCAGGATGTTGCCGGTGTTTTTCGCCCGGGTGAAGCCGGCCTCGCACATGGAGAAGCCGGCCTGCATGAAGAAGACGAGCGCCGCACCGAGCAGGACCCATATCGTGTTGACAGATGAGTATGTCATGATTTGTTTTTTCCTTGAAAGCGTGGATTTGTTCAGTTGACGCTGAAGAGCAGATCGCCGTAGGTCGGGTAAGGCCAGCATTCCGCGGCGGTGAGGGTTTCGGCCTCGTCGCACAGGGCGCGGAGCGCGTTCATGCGGTCGAGGACGGCGTCGCGGATCGCGAAGGACTGCGGCCCGATCTCCTCGATCGCGCGCGCGTTGTCCGCCGCTTCTTCGAGCTCATCCACGCGTTCTGCGGCGGCGTCTGCCAGCTCCGCGAGCCGGGCCGCGGTCTTCGTCTCATATCCGCAGGTCATGGCCGGGGAGACGGCGCGCTTTGTCAGGACGTCGGCGGAAAGAGCCGTCGCGTATTTCTCGATGGCGGGGAGGATCTGCCGACGCGTCATGGTGATCATCGTGTTCGCCTCGATCAGGACGGTCTTGCAGTAGTTCTCGAGCATGATCTCATACCGGGAACGTAACTCTTCGACGGTGAAGACGCCGTGGGAGGTGAGCATCTTGACGTTCTTCTCGGAGAGCAGCTCCGGGAAGCAGTCCGGCGTGGTGCGGTAGTTCGCAAGGCCCCGGACCTTCGTCGCCTCCTCGATCCACTTGTCGTCGTAGCCGTTGCCGTTGAAGAGGATGCGGCGGTGACTTCTCACGACGTCGCGGATCAGCTCGTGCAGGGCAGCCTCAAAATCGTCCGCGGCTTCGAGCCGGTCGGCATACTGCTTCAGGCTCTCCGCGACCGCCGCGTTGAGCATGATGTTCGCGCAGGCGATGGAGTTGGAGGAGCCGAGCATACGGAATTCAAACTTGTTGCCGGTGAAGGCGAAGGGCGAGGTGCGGTTGCGGTCCGTGGCGTCGCGCCGGAACTTCGGGAGCACGTCCACGCCGAGCTTCATGACGGTCTTTTCCGTCCCGCTGTACGGCTTGTCCGCCTCGATCGCGTCGAGGACGGCGGTCAGCTCGTCGCCGAGGAACATCGATACCACGGCGGGCGGGGCCTCGTTCGCGCCGAGACGGTGGTCGTTCCCCGCCGTCGCCACGGAGATGCGGAGCAGGTCGGCATAGTCGTCCACCGCCTGGATGACGGCGCAGAGGAAGGTCAAGAACTGCGCGTTCTCATACGGCGTCTCGCCCGGGGAGAGCAGATTGACGCCCGTGTCCGTCCCGATCGACCAGTTGTTGTGCTTGCCGGAGCCGTTGACGCCGGCGAAGGGCTTTTCGTGCAGCAGACAGACCAAGCCGTGCTTCGCCGCGACCTTCTGCATGATCTCCATCGTGAGCTGGTTGTGATCCGTCGCGACGTTGGTGGTCGAATAAATCGGCGCGAGTTCATGCTGGGCGGGCGCGACCTCGTTGTGTTCGGTTTTCGCGAGGATGCCGAGCTTCCAAAGTTCCTCGTTCAGCTCCTCCATGTAGGCGGCGACGCGGGGCTTGATCGCGCCGAAGTAGTGGTCGTCCATCTCCTGGCCCTTCGGCGGCTTCGATCCGAAGAGGGTCCGGCCGGTGAAGCGCAGATCGGGCCGCGCCTCGTACATCTTCCGGTCGATGAGGAAGTATTCCTGCTCCGGACCGACGGAGGTGGTGACGCGCTTGACGTCGGTGTTGCCGAAGAGGCGGAGGATGCGCAGCGCCTGCTTGTTGAGCGCCGCCATCGAGCGCAGCAGCGGGGTCTTCTTGTCGAGCGCGTGCCCTCCGAAGGAACAGAAGGCTGTGGGGATACATAAAGTCTTGCCTTTGATGAACGCGTATGATGTCGGGTCCCATGCGGTGTAGCCTCTCGCCTCGAAGGTGGCGCGCAGTCCTCCGGAAGGGAAGGACGATGCGTCGGGCTCTCCCTTGATGAGCTCTTTTCCGGAAAATTCCATTATCACGCTGCCGTCGGGAGACGGAGAGATGAAGCTGTCGTGCTTCTCGGCGGTTATGCCGGTAAGCGGCTGGAACCAGTGGGTGAAATGCGTCGCCCCTTTGGAGATGGCCCAGTCCTTCATCGCCAGCGCCACGGCGTTGGCGACGCTAATATCGAGAGCGGCTCCCTCGTCTATCGTCTTTTTGAGCGAGGCGTATACCTTCGCCGAAAGAACGGATTTCATCACTCTGTCATCAAAAACCATGCTGCCGAAGTAATCAGATACCTTTTCCATTACGGATCCTCCTTATCGTTCTCTTTTATAAAGAGAAAGCGCCCTTCATGCCTGTCAGCATGAAAGACGCCGTTGCCTTTCTTACTGTGGTTTGACCGCGAAAACGAAAATGCGTCTCTGAACCCGCGCGGTTCAAAGACGCCATTGCCTTCAACGCGTATTATTATACACCCGGATGATGATTTTGTCAAGCCTGAAATCGGCTTTTTTGCGTCTTTTCGGCATAAGATATACTTATATCAGCTCTTTTTCCTTGACAGGAAGGTATATAAGTGGTATAATATTACGCAAATGAGCAAAGGCGTTCATTTCGGCACAGGTGACTGTCTGTGCTGAAGTGCGCGTCTTTTTGTTTTCAAGCGATCTCTTTTCTAAATAAAGAAAGGTGAAACCCATATGATTAGGGAAGGCGATGTCAGGATCCCGTCCGGCTGCGCGATAGCCGCGGTCATTTCCCGGGACGGGAACCGTATGACGGG
>JAFZPN010000195.1 GCA_017550315.1 Clostridia bacterium | reverse complement strand
GGGTGGAGTCCAGAGGCGGGGAACGCGCCTTTGGCCGGGGTGATTCACAAGAGGGCCGCGGCCGGTCCTC
This sequence comes from Clostridia bacterium, assembly GCA_017550315.1. GTDB lineage: Bacteria > Bacillota > Clostridia > Oscillospirales > CAG-272 > UMGS1696. The sequence continues at coordinate 8,072 of JAFZPN010000195.1, read as the reverse complement.
TTGTGCGCCAGCCGCGTAGGCGAAAAAAACAATTGATTTGCAATATCCCAAATCCGCAAGGCCCTGCCGCGCAGTCGAGTGAAAGGAAACAAACTCTTTTGCCCGCGCCCCGCCCGCAAGCGTCAGCGCGCAAGAGAGAGAAACGGTGAAAAGCGCTTCGCGCGTGAGATTCCCCTGCGGGGAGTGACGTTCCTCCGGTGCGAGCACCGCAGGCGTGAATTTGCCGCTGCGCGGCAGTTGCGATGCGCTCGGCGCAAAAATGAAAGTTTGCTTAAACTTCCCCCCGCCCTCTTGCTTTTTGTCCTGCTCCCTGATATAATATACCATGAAGTTTTATTCATTCGCCGGCATCCCCCGCGCCCCGTCCCCGATACCGGACGGCTGCGCGGACAAGCCCAATTTCCCCGCCGGCGGACGGAGGTGCCCATGAAAGACGAAATGAGCAAGACCATCACCTTCTCGATCAAGGAAGAGGAGCGCGACCGCGAACGCAAAGCCCTCCTCCGCACCGTGTACGACGCCCTCAGCGAGAAGGGGTACAACCCCATCAACCAGCTCGTCGGCTACGTCCTGACCGAGGACCCGACCTATATCACCAACTATAAGAACGCCCGCGGGCTCATCCGCCGCATCGACCGCGACGAGCTCATGGCCGCGCTGCTCAAGGAATACCTCGGAATCTGACGCGGATGCTCCCGACCACTGTCCTCTCCCCCCGTCTGCCGCCCGTCACCCGCCTCGGGATCGGCTCGCTCACCGTTTCGGCGATGCAGCGCGCGCTTCCCCCGGAGGAGGCAGCCGGCGTTCTCGCTTATGCCTTTGACGCGGGGATCAACTTCGTCGACACCGCCCAGTATTACGAGAACTACCCCCTTCTCCGCCGCGCCCTGGAACTCTGCCGCGATCCGAATTCCGTCGTGATCTCCACAAAGACCTACGCCTGGAACCGCGAACTCGCCGCGGCTGCCGTGGAAGAGGCGCGCATGGCGCTCGATCGCGACGTGATCGACTGCTTTCTGCTGCACGAGCAGGAGAGCTACGAGACCCTCCGCGGCCATCGGGAAGCCCTCGACACGCTCCTTGATTACCGCGAGCGCGGCGTCATCCGGGCCGTCGGCGCGTCCACGCATCACGTCGCCCTCGTGCGCGGCCTGATCCGCCTCGCCGACGAAGGCCTGACGGTCGACCTCTGCCACCCGCTCTTCAACCGGGCGGGGATCGGCATCGCGGACGGCACGGCGGACGATATGGCGGCGGCGCTCGGCGCTCTGCACGCGCGCGGCGTCGGGATCTACGGCATGAAGGCCCTCGGCGGCGGCCATCTCGCAGACTGCGCCGAAGATGCGCTCCGCTTCGTCCTCGACGCGCCGTTCATCGACGCCGTCGTCGTCGGGATGCAGTCGCGAGCCGAGGTCGACGCCAATCTGCGCTTCCTTGAGACCCGGATGTTTTCCGACGAGGACCGCGCGGCGCTCGGCGGCATTCACCGCACCCTGCACGTCGAGGAATACTGCGAGGGCTGCGGCGCGTGCGTCCGGCGTTGTGCCTCCGGCGCGCTCACGCTCGTGCCCGTTTCCTCCGAAGAAGAGCAGGAGTCGCCCGCCGGGGATTTCGCCGCGGAATTTGCCCGCCAGGCCGGGATCGCGGCAGAATCGCCCCGTTTCCGCGCCTGTCCCGACGACCGGAAATGCGTCCGCTGCGGCTACTGCACGAAGGTCTGCCCGGTGTTTGCGCTGAAGATTTACTGATTTTCGCGGCTGCGGACCGTTTGTTCCCCCTCATCCGTCACCTTCGGTGCCACCTTCCCCACCCAAGGGGGAAGGCTCACGCTCGCGCAGCTTCTTTTCCTGTATAGCCGCACACCCGTTTCCATTCCATCGGAAACCGTAGCCCATCATTCTGCATTCTTCATTCTTAATTCTTCATTCATGAGATGTTTCAACCTCATTGACCCCGCCGAAATAGCCCACGAAGAGGTCCCCGCCGGATCCGTCCTCGTCCTCGGCGGTTTCGACGGCGTTCACCGCGGTCACCGCGCCCTCTTCGACGCCGCCCTTGCGCTGGCGAAAGAAGCCGATCCCGCCTCTCCGCGCCCCGTCGTCTGCTGGTCCCTCTCGGGCCTGCACCGCGCGTGCCTCACGACCGAGGACGAAAAGCGCGCCTTTTTCCGCCGTCTCGGCGCGTCCGCCTGCGTTTTCGAGGACTTCGCGGCGATCCGGTCCCTCTCGGGCGAAGACTTCTTCCGTCAGATCCTCGTGAAGCGGTTCCGGCCGTATGCGGTGGTCTGCGGCTTCAACTTCACCTTCGGCCGCGGCGCCGCATGCAAACCCGACGATCTCTGCCGCCTGGCGGAGGAATACGGGATCCGCGCCGTGGTCTGTCCGCCCGTGACCGACGGCGGCGAGGTCATCTCCTCGACCCGCATCCGCGCCCTCATCGCGGAGGGCCAAATGCACGAAGCCGCGCGCCTGATGGGCCATCCGTATCCCGTCATGGCGGACGTCCGTTCGGGTCACCGGATTGGGCGCACCATCGGCTGGCCGACGCTCAATCAGCGCCTCCCCGACGGCAAGCTCGCCCCGCCCCGCGGCGTTTACGCCTCCCTCTCGCTTCTGATCCCGGAAAACGGCGGCCTTCCTCTTTGCCTGACCCCGTCCGTCTCGAATCTCGGCTCGCGTCCCACCGTCAATGAGGACGGGGACGACGTGACGCTCGAGACCCACCTCCTCCACGCCGATGCGCCCGGCGTTCTTCCCGCGCTCGAAGGGCAGCTGCGCCTCGTCGTCTGGCTCGGGGAATTCCTGCGCCCGGAGCGCAAATTCGCCTCGCTCGACGAGCTGAAAGCCGCGATCGCCGCGGATGCGGAAGCGGCATGGGGTCCCATCTCCCGCATGGAGGGGCTCGATCCCGCCGTCCCCGCGCCCTGGACCGAGGACGAGCTGCTGCTGTGAGGTTCCGCCGTGTGAGCAGGCCGTTTGTTCTCCCGTATCCATTTCGTTCTTCTTATGACCATAAAGGAGAACGGATTGCCCCGTGAAGAAAACGCCTTTCGATTTTCCATTTCTATCAGAAATTTCAATATATAACAACCATGAAAAACCTTTGCCCGAAACCGAAAACCCGGAACATCACCCGCCTCGCCGCGGGTCTTTTGTGCCTGCTCACGCTCGTCCCGATCCTCGCGCTTCCGATTTCGGCGGACACCTCGCGCCCGGACGTGGAGCGCTGCTCGGCGGCGATCCTCTATAATTTCGAGAACGACCAGACGATCTACGAGTACAAGTCGCGGGACCGCGCGTTCCCCGGCTCTTCCGTCAAGCTCATGACCGCGCTCGTGGCGTTCGACGCGTTCGGGGACAATCTCGCGGCACAGATCACCGTGACGGGCGCGATGCTCGCCGAGGTGACGGGCAACAGCATCGACTTCTACGAGGGCGAGATCGTCACGGCCGAGGAGATGCTCAACTGCATGCTCGTGAATTCCGCGAACGACGCGGCGATCGTGCTGGCCCACGCGGCGGCGGGATCGACGGCGGCCTTCGTGGAGCGCATGAACGACAAGGCGGCCGAGCTCGGCCTCATGAGTTCGGTCTACACGAACGTGACGGGCATGCACGACCCGAAGATGACGACGACGGCGGCGGACGTGGCGGACGTGTGCAAGGCATGCTACGCGATCCCGGGCTTTCTCGACATCACGTCGCAGCAGAAATACACGATGCCCGCGACGAACATCTCCGCCGAGCGCGTGATCTTCAACCGGAACGCGATGATCTCGAAGTATTACAGCACGGGCTACCTCTACGACGCGGTCGTCGGTCTGAACGCAGGCGCGACGGCGCAGGGCGGCTACAACCTCACGGCCGTGGCGAAGGACGAGGAGAGCGGGCTCACGTATCTCGCGGTCGTGCTCGGCGCGGAGGAATACGAAGGGTTTTATTACAGCTACGTCAACGGCAAGCGCATGTTCGACTGGGCGTTCGGGGCGTACGGGTACCGTTCGGTCCTCGCGCCGACGCAGGTGATCTGCGAGCTCCCGGTCCGGCTGTCCTCCACGGTGGATTTCGTGACGCTGGTGCCGAAGGAGGCCTTGTACGTGTATCTCCCGACGGAGACGGACCTCGCCGAGGCGGTGAAATATTCGTACAACACGATCTCCGACGCGATGACCGCCCCGATCGAAGCGGGGGAGGAGGCCGGGATGGTGACGGTCCTGTACGAGGGCGAGATCATCGGCGCGGTCCCGCTCGTGACGACGGCAAGTGTGACGCGGAGCGAATTCCTCTACTTCCTCGACCGCGTGACCGAGTTCACGCGGAGCCGGTTCTTCAAGGGCACGATCGCCGCGATCATCGTGCTGTCGATCCTGTACGTGTTCATCAAGGCCGCCCTCCGGGAAAAGCGCATCCGGAGGATGTCGGGGAGGCGGTGAGCGGGGAGGCCCCCGCGGGCAAAAGACGAACTCGCCTTCGGCCAAAGGGGTCCCTCTCTTTCGTGAAGCCTGCCTCGGCAAGTTCGTTCACCAATTTTGAACGTGCGTACCTGAAAAGATATGCCCATTCTGTCACCGGACACCGTCCGGCGGGCTTGCGCAGTGAGCCCGCCACATGTCACCGGGCACTGCCCGGAAAGAAGGTGGTACTCCGCATGAAGATCCTCAATATCCTCACCGACACCAACATCGGCGGCGCGGGCCGTCTTCTTGTCCATGTCCTCTCGAATCTCGACCGCGCGCGCTTCGACGGCTGGGTCGTCCTGCCGAAGGATTCCGCCCTCCTTCCCGCCGTCCGCGAAACCGGCTTCCCGGTGATCGAAATGACCTACGGCGCGGATCGCAGCTGGGACCGGAGGTCCGTGCGGGAGCTGCGCCGCCTCATCCGGGAACTTCACCCCGACCTCGTCCACTGCCACGCCGCCCTCTCCGGCCGCGTCGCCGCGTGGCTCGAGCATGTTCCCTGCCGCTTCTATACGCGCCACAGCGTCTTCCCGCCCTCGAAGCGCCTCACGACCTTCCCCGGGCGGCAGATCAACGGGCTCTTGAGCCGCGTGATCTCCACCGACATCATCGCCGTCGCGGAGGCAGCGAAGAAAAACCTCACCGACACGGGCGTCCCGGAACGGATGATCACCGTCATCCCGAACGGCGTCGAACCGCTGCGCGAGCCCTCTCCCGAAGAGGTGGACGCGCTCAGAGACAAGCTCGGGATCGGGCGGGAGGACTTCGTGTGCGGCATCGCCGCGCGTCTTGAGGATTACAAGGGCCATTCCTACCTCCTCGAAGCCGCCAAAACGGTCCTCGCCGCCCATCCCGCGACCGATTTCCTCATCATCGGGGACGGCACCGAGGCGGATGCGCTCAAAAAGCAGGCAGCCGAGAGCGGGATCGCGGGGAACGTGATCTTCGCGGGCTTCGCGGACGACGTCGCGCCGTACTACGGGCTCATGGACCTCAATCTCAACTGCTCGTGGGGGACCGAGGCCACCTCGCTCGCCCTCGCGGAAGGGATGAGCGCGGGGGTCCCGGCGGTCGCGACGACGTACGGGGGCAATCCGGCCATGATCACGGACGGAGTGAACGGCCTCCTCGTGCCGGAAAAGGATCCGCCCGCTCTGGCCGCCGCGATCTGCCGCCTGATCGAGGATCCGGACCTGCTCGCCGATCTGTCCGAAGGCGCCCTGCGCGTCTACCGGGAGCGGTTCACCGCCCGGGCCATGACGGAGCGGCTCGAGGAGATGTACGAAGCGGCGTACGCGAGGGCGAAGAGGAAGAGAAAAGAGAAGAGTGAAAAGTGAATAGTTGAGGTAGGAAACCTTCGGTTTCCATAAAAAAACTACGATCGTGCGGCTGTGTTTCTCATACAGCTTCACGATCGTTTGGTTTATTTGAAATCCGTTTACGGATTTCTTCCTCACTTATTCCCTATTCACTTTTCGTTATTCTCTTAATCCGTATCCCTCTCCCCATCACCGCGGGCCTTCCTGACCGATAAACGTCTCTTCATACGCGGGGCTGATCCACGCCGTGAGGCATCCGAAGTCAAAATCGCGGACCGCGTACAGCGCACATTCCTCCCCGACCGTAACGCCGACGGAGCATGCGCAGAGAGAACGGTTCCGGTCGGCATAGGCCTGCACGTTTTCGAGCAGGGCGTCGATCTCATCAAATCGGATATCCGACACGGATTCCGCGCGCAGACCGATTTCCAGCGTTCCGCCCGGCAGGGGTGGGGAAACCGAAAGCGATTCCGTGCGGTATGGGACGGCCTCCAGCCATCCGGAGACCTGCGCCGCGATCTCCTCTTCCGTCACGTTCCCGGCGTCCTCCGTGCGGCTTTCTTCCTCCGACCGGTGTCCGGTCTGTTCAAAGAGCAGCGCCCGGTTCCGATCGAAAACCCGGATCCGGACGGTCTGCACGGTGTCTCCGAAACCGCATGCCCGGATGCTCTCGTAAACCGCCTGTATCGCCCGGGTGTCTTCCAGCGTACTCCGCCCGTCGCCCCCCGACAGCAGGTCGACCTGCACCTGATCCCCTTCGACCTCTGCCCCGGACAGCGCGTCGGAAGGGAGGACGGACGCAAGCGTTTGCGTCAGGCTCTCTGCTCGTTGGTCTTCGCCGGCCGCGGTTCCGATTTCCGTCTGCCCGGCAGGGTCCGCGTCGGCCGTGCGCAGCGTGACGCATCCGGGGAGCGATGCCGCCGCCATGGCCAAAGCCGTCAGAACGGCAATGGTTCTTGTCCGTTTCATGCCTGTCTCCTTGCTGCTTGCTGCTGTGCGTTTCTGTCCTTTAGACGCCGCGCGCGCCCGGAAAGTTCCGGAAAAAGCGTGATTTCCGATTAAACGGAGAAGATTTTCCGGACGCGAAGGAGCAAGAAGAATTACGAATGCATGAAGCTGTACTTTGCATACAACCGCGCGGCCATTCGATCCTTTTGAAATCCGTTTACGGATTTCTACCGCACTTATTCACTCTTCACTATTCGTTATTCACTCCTTCACAATTATGTGCCCGAATTCTTATCTTCCCCTTGCAAACACGCCCCGGCTGTGCTATAATACATCCAGTTCAAAAAACGGAAGTGTTTCCGGGGGCAGGGTATGGCGAAAAAAGAAAAAGAATGCCGGCGGGTGAAATCGATTCCCGCGATGGCGGCGGTCGTGCCGTTCATCATGGTCAACCGGACCGGCTCGCAGAACTTCATCCGCGATTCCTTCGACGTGGAGAAGATCGAGAAATATATCAAGGAAAAACAGGCCGAGGGCATGACGAACATGAGCATGATGCACGTCATGATCGCGTCCTACGTGCGGCTCGTCTCCCAGCGGCCCGCGCTCAACCGCTTCATCCGCGGCCAGCGCATCTGGACCCGGAAGCACATCGAGGTCTCCCTCTCGATCAAGAAGGAGATGGCGCTCGAGTCCCCCGACACCTGCGTGAAGGCGATACTCGCCCCGGACGCGACCATGAAGGACGTGTACGAGGCCGTGAACCGGGAGATCGTGAGCTACCGGGAGAATCCGGGCGGCGAATTCGACAGCGTCGCGGGATTCATCCGGCATTTTCCCGCGCTGTTCTTCAAGTTCTTCGTGTGGTCCATGAAGACCCTCGACTACTTCGGGCTCATGCCGCCCCTGATCGCGCGGGCAAGCCCGTTCCACTGCTCGTACTTCATCACGTCGATGGGCTCGCTCGGCATCCCGCCGATCTACCATCACCTCTACGACTTCGGGACCTGCCCGGTGTTCTTCTCCTTCGGGACGAAGCGGCGGACCTACGAACTCGACATGGACGGATCGGTGAAGCGGAAGCACTACCTCGACTTCACGTTCGTGCTCGACGAGCGGATCTGCGACGGGTATTACTACGCGTCCGCGCTGCGGCTGCTCAAGCAGATCGCGCGGGATCCGTGGCAGCTCGACAATCCGCCGGAGACGGTGGTGGAGGATATACCGTAAACAGTACAATTCGGCGCGTGGATTTGCCTGATCCACGCGCTTTTGTTATGCGGAGAAATCGGAGAAGGGGTACGGATTGCCACGTCGAAGAGTTTCCGCTTGCGGAAATTCACTCCTCG
>JAFZPN010000194.1 GCA_017550315.1 Clostridia bacterium | reverse complement strand
CGCCTACGCGGCTGGCGCACAAGAGGACCGGCCGCGGCCCTCTTGTGAATCACCCCGGCCAAAGGCGCGTTCCCCGCCTCTGGACTCCACCCCTGCCTCAGGTACAACCTCCCTTTTGAAAGGGAAGCGTTGTCCAAGTTCGGCTAAACTGTCTCATTTCGTGGATTACATGGCCGCACCAATATAGAAAAGCGAAAACTCACGGCCTTCATTTGGTTTGATAGTGGGGGTTCCGGTTCAAGTCAAGCACTTGCTGTTATCAGGAAAGTGCAGCTTAGTGGATGACGCGCAGCGAAGGGTACGGGTCTAACACTTATCGCTGAATGCCTTGCCACGGCGTAGCTGTAAAGTCTAACACGGACAAACTGCCTCTTCGGCGTTGAGCGAGCCATGAAACATAAAGTGCTACTCAACATGGTGATGGCCCCTGTTAATCTTCCGTGCGGTTTGGCGATAAACTCGTTTATCGCCAAACAAAACAAGCCGAACCTCATTGAGCAAAGGTGTAGAAAACTCGTGGTACGCACGCCGGAGGGGTGGATTCCAAAGGCGGGGAACGCGCCTTTGGCCGGGGTGATTCACAAGAGGGCCGCGGCCGGTCCTCTTGTGTCCCGTCCGGAAGGACAAAAAAACGAATGATTCAGTAAAATACAATCCGCAAGGCTCCGCCGCGCTGACAAATGAAAGGAAACAGTCCTTTTTGCCCGCGCCCCGCCCGCAAGCGCGCAGACAAAAGAGCATGGAAAAAGCGCGGCCGTCTCCGAAGGAAAGTCTTCGGGGAAAAGCCGCGCTCTGCGGAAATCTTACAGGTGCGTCTCGTCCGTCTGCGCCGACGCCTGCCCCAGCATCTCCCGCATCCCTTCGAGCTTCGCGGATCGCTCCGCCTCGGCCCGGTCGGACAAAAGCGTCCGCACTTCCTTCGGATGCTTGATGCGCTTGATGTCGATCTCCGGCGCCGTCTGATCCGAGGAGCAGAGATGGATCGTGCCGAGACCGAACAGGCGCTCGCCGATCGTCTGCCGCAGGGTGATGTCGAGGATGCGGTAGAGGCGGATCTCCTCCTCCCGCACATTGAAGACGCCGCTTGTGATATAGAGACAGGTCTCCGTCAGCCTGTATTTCGTGAAGGTCCACGGGAGCCCGAAGATCGCGCGCTTCCTGCCGGACCAGAGGGGAGTTTCGGCCATGGTGTGGTTCCTTTCGTGTGGATGGGGTTTATCGTTTCGGATCCGGGATCATTTCGTCTGGATGTACTTCGAGCGGAAGGCGTCCGCGCGGTCCGCGAAGGAGGAGAGCAGGTCCGCGTCCTCTTCGCCGAGGTAGTACCGCCGCATGATCTCGCCGTCGACGGCTGCCGCCCGGTCGTGGATCGGGAAGTAGTTCTCCATGAGGAAGGACGCATACTTCTGGAACCGGAATTCCCCGACGAGGCGGTATTCCTTCGAGATCGAATCCACCGCCACCGAGTACCGGTCCTTGATCGACTGCACGATGTCCGCGCGCTCGTTTTTGTGCGCGAAGACGATTGTCGAGCAGATGTCCGCGTTGCGGTTGTGTTCCGTCGAGCCGTGCGTGTCCGTCGAGCCGACGATCGGGTGGATACGGCCCGCGCGGTATTCTTCGTAGTAGACCGCCGTCTGGAAGCCGTTCTGCTCGTAATAGTTCTCGCCGCCGAGGACCTCGAACGCGTCGAACGGGTGCTTTTCGAGCATGTAATAGTTCAGCGGCTCCGGCACGTGCCACATGTCCGCGATCCAGTACGGGTGCGCGTAGATGCCGAGCCCGCCCGCCTCGCGGATCTTATTAAGCGCCCAGACGCACACCGCGAACCAGCGCAGATTCACGTTTTCGGGGCAGTCCGGGTACTGCGCTTCAATGGCCTGAAGCTCCGCCTCATACTGCTCGGGCGTCACGATGGCCGGGGGATTCACGGTTTCGTCGAACCGGCGGCCTTCGAGGGAGCCGTTCGTCTCGACGTAGTTCGGGGAATAGTCGAACAGGCCGTTGACCGAGAACAGACCGCCCGCGTTCACGAGATGCACGTCCGTGCCGCGCAGATGCACTTCTTCGCCCGGCAGGATGCAGAGCGGGCATTTCGCGCCGGCGTAATCCCGGATCGCTTCGAGGGACGGATAGTAGCGGTGATGGTCCGTGATGACGGCGAAGTCGTAGCCGCGCATGCGGTAGTTCGCCGAGACGATGCCCGGATCCTCGCGCCCGTCGGAGCGGCAGGTGTGCATGTGGAGGTCGCCCTTGAGCGGCACACGGTCCGCGAGGTCGTCCCCGACGGCGTAGACCGAGAGCTGCGCGATCCGGCGGTCCCCCGACCAGAGGCGGATGAAGAGTTCGCCTTCGGCATCGGCCGTATAGGCAAAGCGCAGGCAGCCGTCCTCACAGAGCGCGGAGGCGTATTCCGCCGCATTCCATTTCGAGAACTCGGTGCGCGGGGAACCGGAATCGAGGCGGTGGACCGTCGCGCGGATGTCGGCGGGGAATTTCACATGCTGACCGAGGGGGCGGATCGTGATCTCGGTCGGCTGACCCGCCGGGAAGACCAGCGGGAAAACGTCGTAGTCGTAAAGCGTGATTTTCATGATGTCTGACCTTTCTGGAAGAAGTATGGCGGATCGTTTACGGACGACGCCGAGAATCGGTGACGCTTCACAGCCGCTGCGCACTCTCTGAAAAAGCCTTCCCCCTCCGTGGCGAAGGTGGAAGTGACGGATGAGGGGGCAAACACGGCAGGCGTACTCGATGGAGCAATTGCGGCTCCCCGTCGTTCTGTATCCTTTCCTCCGTATTATACCATCCTCCCGCGCAAAAGACAAGGGGGGAAACGGTGAAAATCCGGTGAAAAACACGGAACGCGGCCTCTTGACATCGGGGCGGGAACATGATATAATCATGCCATACGGCAAGGATGGGAATGAGTAGTCCGCCCACGGCGTCAAGAGAGCGGCAGGTCGGTGCGATGCCGCCGCACGATGCGGACGAAGTCCTCCCGGAGCCCGGAGGGGGAATGTGCGTTTTTCGGCGCACCGGTAGTCCTCCGCGTCCGTCCCGCGTTAAGGGAGCAGAGCGCGCACGAGGGTGTCCCCGTGCGAACGCAGGTGGTACCGCGCGATATCCGCGTCCTGACGAGCGTCGGGGCGCGTTTTTTATTCCATTCCCAAGATCACAAGGAGGCGCATCCATGCGGATCATCGCCATCTCCGGCGCGTCCGGATCCGGCAAGTCGACCTTGGCCGCGGCCCTCGCCGAGCGGTTTTCGGCGGACGGACAGCGCGTCGCCGTCTTCGCGTCCGATAAATACTTTCTGAAAGATCTTCCGAAGATGATCTCCCCGTCGAACGGGCAGGAATACCCCGACTGGAACCACCCCTCGTCCTTCGATGCCGCCGCGCTGCACCGCGACCTGATGGCCGCGCGGGACTCGGGCGACTGGGACGTGATCCTCTTCGAGGGGGTCACGATCTTCTGCCATCCGGAATTGCGGCGCCTCGCCGACGTGCGGATCTGGGTCGAGGCGTCGATCGAGACGCGGATCGCCCGGCGGATCGCGCGCAACGTCGTATCAAAGGGCCAGACGGTGGAATTCATCGCGGACTATTATCTTCGCTGCGCCCGGTACCGCGAGCGGGAATTCGCCGTCCCGTCCCGGGTCTACGCCGACTTCACCGTCGACAACGAGTACGGGTTCGACGCGGAAGAAGTATACGCGCGCGTCCGCGTATAAAAACTGCCGCTTTTCGTGTGTCGCCCCCTTCCGGCTCGCAGATTTGCAGGCAAATCGCTCGCCACCCGAGTTCATCTCCGATGACCTCGTCGACTTTGCTCGCAAAGTCGGCTTCCCACGGAGGGGCAGGCTACAACGTGCAGCGCGCACCGCACTCTGCAATTCTTAATTCTTCATTCTTAATTCTTAATTCGTAATTATCCCGAAAGGACTTGCTCACCATGAAGAAAGAACTCCCCAAAACCTATTCCCCCTCGTCGTTTGAGGGGCGCATCTATCAGGAGTGGTGCGAAAAGGGGCTGTTTACCCCGAAGATCGACAAGAAAAAGCCGCATTACTCCATCGTCATCCCCCCGCCGAACATCACGGGCCAGCTCCACATGGGCCACGCGCTCGACAACACCCTCCAGGACATCCTCATCCGCTACAAGCGCATGAAGGGCTTCTGCACCCTCTGGGTCCCCGGCACCGACCACGCCTCCATCGCGACCGAGGCCAAGATCGTCGAGGCCATGCGCAAGGAAGGGCTGACCAAGGAGGATCTCGGCCGCGAGAAATTCCTCGAGCGGGCCTGGGACTGGCGCGCCAAATACGGCGGGCGGATCATCGAGCAGCTGAAAAAGCTCGGCTCCTCGTGCGACTGGACCCGCGAACGGTTCACGCTCGACGAGGGCTGCTCCGCCGCCGTGCGCAAGGTCTTCGGCATCCTCTACGACGAGGGTTTGATTTACCGCGGCGAGCGCATCATCAACTGGTGCCCGCACTGCCGGACGTCCATCTCCAACGCCGAAGTGAATTACGAGGAGCAGGACGGCCACTTCTGGCACATCCGCTATCCCCTCGTCGGAGGCGGCGGATATCTCGAGGTCGCCACGACCCGTCCCGAGACCCTCCTCGGCGATACCGCGGTCGCCGTCAACCCGAACGACGAACGCTACAAGCACCTCATCGGCCAGTACCTCTCCCTCCCGCTCGTCGGACGCCGCATTCCCATCGTGGCGGACGAGCACGCCCAGCTCGACAAGGGGACGGGCTGCGTGAAGATCACGCCGGCCCACGACCCGAACGACTTCGAGGTCGGACGCCGCTGCCGCCTGCCGATGGAGGTCTGCCTCACCGAGGACGCGAAGATCACTGACAACTACCCGAAATACGCCGGCATGGACCGCTACGAGGCGCGCAAGGCGATCGTGAAGGATCTCGAAGCGGGCGGATATCTCGCCGGGATCGAGCCGCTCAAGCACGAGGTCGGCACCTGCTACCGCTGCGGGACCACGATCGAGCCGATGGTCAGCCTGCAGTGGTTCGTGCGCATGGAGCCCCTCGCGAAGCCCGCGGTCGAAGCCGTGCGCGACGGGCGGATCAGGTTCGTCCCCGAGCGCTTTGACAAGAACTATTTCCACTGGATGGAAAATACGCAGGACTGGTGCATCTCCCGTCAGCTCTGGTGGGGCCACCGCATCCCGGCGTATTACTGCGACGACTGCGGCAAGACCGTCGTCGCCCCGGACGGCTGCGAGGTCTGCCCGGCGTGCGGCGGACACATGACGCAGGATCCCGACACGCTCGACACGTGGTTCTCTTCGGCGCTCTGGCCGTTCTCCACGCTCGGCTGGCCGGAGAAGACCGAGGATCTCGACTACTTCTACCCGACGAATACGCTGGTCACGGGCTACGACATCATCACCTTCTGGGTCTCCCGCATGATCTTCTCCGCCCTGCACTACACCGACGACATCCCCTTCGACACCGTGCTCATCCACGGGCTCGTGCGGGACGCGCAGGGCCGGAAGATGTCCAAATCCCTCGGCAACGGCATCGATCCGCTCGAAATCATCGATCAGTACGGCGCGGACGCGCTGCGGTTCGCCCTCGCCACCGGCAACAGCCCCGGAAACGACATGCGCTTCTCCGACGAGAAGATCGAGGCCGCGCGCAACTTCGCGAACAAGCTCTGGAACGCCGCGCGATTTGTGATGATGAACCTCACGATCGAGGGGATCGAGACGCCGGATCCCGCCGCCCTCGCGCCCGAGGACAAGTGGATCCTCTCGCAGTACGAGGCGTGCGTGAAGTCCGTGACGTCCAACCTCGACAAGTACGAGATCGGGGTCGCCCTGTCCGCGATCTACGACTTCGTCTGGGACGTCTACTGCGACTGGTATATCGAGCTCTCGAAGCCCTCCGTCGCGGCGGGAGGCGAACGCTCTGCCGTGGCGCAGAACGTGCTGGCCTACGTGCTGCGCGGGATCCTCTGCCTCCTGCACCCGTTCATGCCCTTCATCACCGAGGAGATCTACCAGGGTCTGCCGGGCGAAGAGGGGAACATCATGGTGAAGGATTTCCCGGAATACGACGAGACCTTCGTGTTCCCGGCGGAGAGCGAGAACATTGCCAAGGTGATCGACGCGATCCGCGCCATCCGCACCCGGCGCAACGAAATGAACGTCCCGCCGTCGCGCAAGGCGAAGGTCTATATCGAGACGAAATTCCCCGAGGCGTTCCGGGACGCGGGCGTGTTCTTCGAGCGTCTGGCCTCGGCCTCGTCGATCGAACTGGTTTCGGAATTCCACGACGATACGGCGATCCGCATCATCACCGACGCGGCAACCGTGCACATCCCGCTCGCGGACATCATCGACTTCGAGGCGGAACGCAAGCGTCTCACGGCGGAGCTCCAAAACGTCGAGGGCGAGATCGCCCGGGCGGAAGGCAAGCTCGCGAACGAGAGCTTTGTTTCCCGCGCGCCGGAGAAGGTCGTGAACGCGGAGCGCGAAAAGCTCGCGAAGAACCGGGAAAAGCGCGCCGGCATCGTCGCGGCGCTGGAGAAGTTACAGTAACCGGGCAGTGCCCGGGGACAGGAGACGAACTCGCCTGCAGCAAGCGGATTTCCCTGCGTGAAATCCGTTCACCAATATGGTAAGTGCGCTTCTTTCGGGTACGAACACCATAAAATATCTTCGCACTGCACGTCGTGGCCTGCCCCTCCGGGGAAGGTGGCTTGCGATTTGCTTGCAAATCCGCAAGCCGGAAGGGGAGAGTTATTCCTTTCCCTATGAAAAGGAGAACGGATTGCCACGTCACGAGCCTTGAGGCTCGTTCCTCGCAATGACACATCCAGTGCCGTGCGTCGCCGGGACGTGCAGTGCGCAACCATTTGCCGCCCCCTTCCGGCACGGCTTCACCGTGCCACCCGAGTTCATCTCCGATGAACTCGTCGACTTTGCTTGCAAAGTCGGCTCCCCACAAGGGGGAGGCAAGCAACGTACAGCTTCACGCTGTCATTCTTCATTCTTCATTCTGAATTCTTCATTCACTATGCTTGATCTACCAAAGCTCTTCATCACCGAAAAAGGCGAGCGGCACGCAAAAACCGGGCATCCGTGGGTCTATGAGGGGGAAGTCGTCCGCATTGACGGCTCTCCCGCCGGCGGGATGCCCGAGGACGGCGGGCTCGTGAACGTCTTCTCCCCCAAGGCGCGCTGGCTCGGGGCGGGCTATTACAACAGCCGCTCGAAGATCCGCGTGCGTCTGATCTCCTCCAACGCAAACGACACCTTCGACGAGGCGTTCTACCGCCGCCGCGTGAAGTACGCGCTCGATTACCGGAAGACCGTCATGGGTCCCGATTTTCCCGCGTGCCGCCTGATCCACGGCGAGGCGGACCGCTTCCCCGGCCTCACGGTCGATTTGTTCCGGGACACCCTCGTCGTCGAATGCCTCTGCCTCGGCACCGAGCGCGTCAAGGATTGGATCCTCTCTTCTCTCTGCGACCTGCTGCCCGACTACGGCGTGACCGTCACGACCGTGTACGAGCGGAACGAGGGGGAGCTGCGCCTCAAAGAGGGCATGGAGAAATATAAGGGCTTCTGGGGCGGGCTCGCCTCTCACGCCGACGGACACACACAGATCGAAGAAAACGGCGTGCGCTACGACGTCGACTTCATCGAAGGCCAGAAGACCGGTTTCTTCCTCGATCAGAAAGTCAACCGCCGGGCAGCCGCGGGGATCGCCGCCGGACGCCGGGTCCTCGACTGCTTTACTCACACCGGGGCGTTTGCGCTGAACTGCGCGAAGGCCGGCGCGGCGCACGTCACGGCGGTCGACATCTCCCCATCGGCGATCGAACAGACCCGGCGCAACGCCGCGCTGAACGGGATCGAGATCGAAACCGTCACGGCGGACGTCTTCGCGCTCCTCACCGACATGGTGAACGAGCGTCGGCACGACTACGACTATATCCTCCTCGATCCGCCCGCCTTCACCAAATCGACGGCGACGGTGCGGGACGCGTACCGGGGATACAAGGACATCAATTACCGCGCGATGCGGTGCCTGCCGCGGGGCGGGTATCTCGCGACGGCGTCCTGCTCGCACTTCATGACGCGGCCCCTGTTCGAGAAGATGCTCGACGATGCCGCGCACGACGCGGGGGTGGATCTGCGCCAGATCGAGTCCCGCGCCGCCGCCCCGGATCACCCGTTTCTGCGCACGGTTCCGGAGACGGATTATTTGAAGTTTTATCTGTTTCAGGTGGTGTGAGCAGCTGCTGCGCAGCAGCAACTTCACTTCCCGTCAGGGAAATTTCACTCCCGCAGGGGAAATTCACTGCGAAGCAAATTAACTCGTTTCTTCTTTTCGCGGTACAGGTATTTCGTAAAGGGGTACGGATTGCCACGTCGCAGGTCTCGGGACCTGCTCCTCGCAATGACACCTCTTGTGACGTGCAGGACGGTTTATACAGCCGGTAGCATTCGTTTTCAGTGAAAAGCGCTGCGCGCGTGAAATTCCGCTTGCGCGGAGTGAATTTGCCGCTGCGCGGCAGTTTATCCCCCTTCCGTCACGACTGCGCCGTGCCACCTTCCCCGGAGGGGCAGGCAACAACGTGCAGTCTCCCGCCGCACTCTGCCATTCTTCCTTCTTCATTCTGAATTCTTCATTCTCTCGAAAGGAGGCTGTCCCCATGAAAAAGTCCGTATCTCTCGCGAAGTCCGCCGCGCTCATGGGCGTCATCATCCTCCTTTCCAAGGCCCTCGGCCTCGTGCGGGACATCCTCGTCGCCTCCGCCTACGGGACCACCATGGAGGCCGTCGCCTACGGGACCGCGTCCAAGCTGCCGACGACCGTATTCGATTTCGTCCTCGGCGGCGTCGTGACCTCGGCGTTCATCCCCGTCTACAACCGCATCGCCGTGAAGAAGAGCAAAAAGGACGCGCTGGCCTTCACGCAGTCCTACGTCAACCTCATCCTCCTCATCACGACGACATTATCCGTCCTCGGCGTCGTCTTCGCACCCGCCCTCGTTCGCTTGATCGCGCCGAAGCTCGCCGAAGAGACCGCTGACCTCGCCGCCTCGCTCACCCGGATCATGTTCCCGATGGTGATCTTCGTCGGGCTCGCGTTTTCCTTCGTCGGCTTCTTGCAGTCCGAGGGGGAATACAACATCCCCGCGCTCATCTCGCTCGTCTCGAACCTCATCATGGTCGGGTATCTTCTGTTCCTCAACGGACATTTCGGCGTGCGCGGACTGTCGGTCGCCATGCTCGTCGGATGGGGCGCGCAGGCCCTCGTGCAGATCCCGGCGGTGTGGAAGCGCGGATTCCGACCCCGTCTGACAGCGCCGCTCGGGACCCCGGAGATCGCGCGGGCGGCGAAGAACACCCTGCCGATCCTCGTGGCGACGTGGACGACGCCCGTGTGCAACCTCATCAACACGGCGCTCGCGTCGGGGATCGAGGGCGGGCGCGCCATCACCGCCTTAGACTACGCGAACCGGCTCTATATCATCCTCGTCGGCCTGTTCTCCTTCGTCGCCACCAATCTTCTCTTCCCGCATTTCGCGCGGGCGGCGGCGTCGGGGGATGAGGAGGAGAGCGACCGCCTGACCCGGACCTCGCTGAAAACCCTCGTCTTCCTCATCGCGCCGATCGCGTGCGGCGTGGCGGTCCTCGCCCGGCCCTTCATCGCGCTGGTGTACGAGAACGGCGTCTTCACGGCGGACGACACAAGCCTTACGGCATCGGCCCTGCGCATGTACGCGGTCGGGATGGTCTTCGCGGCGTGCGGGGAGGTCCTCGTCAAGGCCTTCTTCGCGGCGGAGCAGATGAAGATCCCGATGATCTCGGCGCTCGTCTCGATGACGGTCAACGTCGCAGCCGTCCTCATCGGCAGCGCGGTCCTCGGCGAGCGGTTCGGCGTCGGGGCGATTGCCCTGCTCGCGGCGCTCTCGACCGGGGTGAACATGGCGGTGAACCTGGCGTTTGCCCTGCGGCGCGGCCTGATCCGGCCCCCGGCTTCCGACTGGGTCGACATCGCGAAGAGCGTCGCGGCGGCGATCCTGATGGGGGTTGCCGTGTGGCTCGTGTCGCCGTTTTTCGCGGGATACGGGCGGATCGCGGCGGCAGCGGGACCGATTCTCGTCGGGGTGCTCGCGTATGCCGTCCTCACCGCCGTCCTGCACAGCGAAGAGATCCGCGCCCTGGCGGGCATGATACGGAAAAAGTGAAAGTGCGTATCTGAAAAAGGTACGCATTTTTCTATGGTGCAAAGCCAAACATAGGGGGTACGGATTGCCACGTCAGGCGTCTTAGGACGCCTTCCTCGCAATGACACAATTATATGTATTGCAGGATGGAATCGGAAACGATACCGCGCGTGTGCAAACGAGTGCACCGCATAAACCGGATACGCGCTGTATATCAGAGTGTCATTGCTGAGGAGTGAATTTCCGCAAGCGGAAACTCTTCGACGTGGCAATCCGTTCCCCTGGAAAGGAGCAGGGAAAACCTTACGGATGTTGGTTGTGTTGGGAGTTCAGTTGCTGCATGGCAGTGGTGTCAACCGGCATCAGGGTGCTTTTGCAACGGCACGTATTTGCCCTTCCCCGCCTCCCTGTGCGCTCCCCGAAAAATATCTCTTGCAATCCGCGCGCCGGTTTGCTATAATACAGAAAAGGGACGCCGCCGAAACCGGGAGGTTCGCATGGGAAAAACGGGAAAAATCGTCAAGACCGCCGCGCTGGCGTTCTTGTTCATCGTCATCGCGCTGTTTGTGCTCCGCTGCTGTCTCGCGGCGGACAAATCGAGGTTCTCCGGCCTCACGCCGACGGATGCGCTGCGATCCGCGTGGGCCGACGGGGAGAGCGAGATCCTCTCCTGCCGTGTCGAAGCCGAGCTTGCGGCGGACGGGTATTTCTCAGCGTACGGATTCTACTACAATCCGGAATCGGGCGAGGTGCAGTTCGCGGTGCGCTGGAACCGCTCGGTGTACCGCTACACCGACATGCCCGAGGGGCACGAATTCGTCTTCCTCCTCCGCGATGAAGTGACCGGCACCGAATGGCCCGCGACGGCGATCGAGGCGGATTCCATGAGCGTGTACAGCTACCGGAAGCTGGTGGTCGAAGGCGTCCGGGCGGACGACGGGTCGCAGCTGACCGCAGTCATGGTGCTGCGGGACGGATTCGAAAGCACGCAGGTGCTCAAGCACGCGGAGCAGGTCTTCGTGCCGTACAAGCCGAAGAAGGGGTTCCTCGAGGAGATCGGGCAGAAGAAGTGAAGAGTGAAGAGAGAAAAGTGAATAGTTGAGGAAGGAAACCTATCGAAAGAGAAAAGAGAAGAGAGAAAAGTGAATAGTTGAGGTAGGAAACCTTCGGTTTCCGATGAATAAAACGGTTGTGAAGCTGTACCCGACGTACAGCCGCACGACCGTTCTTTTCATGGAAATCCGCCTCGCGGATTTCTTCCTCACGTATTCACTGTTCACTCTTCGTTATTCACTGAATATTTACGGGTTCTCGGATTTCTCGACTTCCTTTTCGATTTCGCGGACGATATCGCTCGGGGACATATTGAGCGCATAGGCGAGTTTGAACAGCGTGTCCAGCGTCGGGCGGCGTTCTCCGCGCTCGATGGCGCTCAGGTGCGTGCGGCCGATGTCGGCGAGCCCGCTCACGACCTCTTGTGACAGACCCTTGCACTCACGTAGTCGTTGAATAACCTTCCCAACAATCGCAGAATCAAGCATGGTGTCCATCCTTTTTTCTTTGATTGTACTAAACTGTGCCACGAAAACTGAACACAAATGTTGACACGCGCGGTCAAATATGTGGTAGAATATGGTTGAATCGATTTTGTTCGTCAAATTATCCGCACGTATCAGGGACAGCCGCATTAGCGGCGAAGGGAATAACAAGGAGATCAAAGTGAACAATCAGCCGACCGGATATTATTATCCGCCACAACAGACGCCTCCGAAGAAGAAGCACACTTTCGGAAAAATACTTCTCGGCATTATTATTGCCATCTGCGCGCTGCTTTCGTTCTCGATGTGCATGTCCATGTGTTCAAGTCCCGCCGAAACCAGCGAGGCTCAAGAGACAACGGAACCAACGGAAACAAAAACGACCTTGCAAGAATCGACAGAATCTGAAATAGAAAACACTCCAGCGGCTATCGCTTTAGATACAGAAGAAAAACCAGAACCCGAACCGGAACCAGAGCCCGAACCAGAGCCCGAACCGGAACCGGAGCCCGAACCAATGACGGAATCAGAATACCTCTCACAGATTTCCGAAGCAATTTCCAACCAGATAGGGTCCGGCGAAAAAATAACATCTGTTACGCTTGAAAACCGCATCCTGACCGTAACGGTGGATTTGTCTGGTTCATCTGCACAAGCACCCATAAACTTCCCTGACGAAATGCTTGCAGAGGCTCGCGCTTCATCAATAACGGATAAGATTCTTACACTTCCCGACGATTTTTGGGATACCGTTGTCGTAGACTTCGGGGATATCGGAAAGTCAACAAGTGGAAAGGAAAACATTGTAACTACGGAATACGGCAGGTATTTCGCTGGTATAGAAATTGTTGCCCCGCCGCCAAAGAATCCTGAAAAATTCGAGGGAGCATATTTCGATCGTGACCTTGATCCGGATGGCACCTATATGGGAGCTTATATATCTGAGGATGTTATTGAAATATATTGGATTTCGGAGCACGGGGAATCCACGATCTTATATTGGATCGGATCTTTTGAGCAACCGAATGGCAGAGATGATTATACTTTCGATTCTGTAAGAGATAAAGAAAAAACACAATACGCACTTTTCGCGTCACCGGATGACACAAAACCAATATCTGTAAAAGGAGGAGAAATATCCTTCTCTGGCGCTATGCTCGGAGTAACATTTACCGTTCATCTCATCACCGCCGAAGCTTTTCAGTAAGAACCGCTTTTCAAATATAACACAAAGGAGCCTCCCGGCTCCTTTTTTCATGAATTGGTTTTTCTATCTGCACTCTGCACTCCGCAATTCGTAATTCGCGAATTCCTCTTCATTCTCTCCGCAAAAACTCCTCGAGCATCGTGCAGCGGATGAAGTGCCGATTGTTCGCGACCATTTGCGCGAGGACCTGCTCGCGCCCGACGAGGATCACCATCTTCGACGCCCGCGTCACCGCCGTGTAGAGGAGATTCCGCGACAGAAGCATCGGCGCGCAGTCGTACAGCGGCAGGATCACCACCGGGTACTCGCTCCCCTGGCTCTTGTGTACGGTAATCGCGTACGCGTGATCCACCTCGTCGAGCTGCTCGAAGTCGAGGCGGCACACCCGGTCGTCAAAGCGGACCTCGAGGAGGCGCTCCTCCGCGTCGTAGTCCGTGACCGTCCCGATGTCCCCGTTGTAGATCCCCGTGCCTTCGTCCCCGAGCGCCGTCTCCCATTCGATCTGGTAGTTGTTCTTCGTCTGCATCACGCGGTCGCCGACGCGGAACACCCGGTCCCGCGATTTGACCTCCCCCTTCGACGGGGCCGCCGGGTTCAGCGCGACTTGCAGGCCCGGATTGAGCGCGTCCGTGCCCGAGAGCCCTTTCTTCGAGGGGGTCAGGACCTGGATCTTGTCCCGGATCTCTTCGCCGTAGGAGCGCGGCAGGCGGTTTGCCACGAGGTCGATCACCGTGTCCCGGATCCCCTCCTCCGTCTGGCGGCGCAGGAAGAAGAAGTCCGCGTCCCGGCGGTCGAGGATCGGCATCAGGCCCTCGTTGATGCGGTGGGCGTTCGCAATGATGAGGCTCTCGCTCTCCTGCCGGAAGATCTCGGTCAGGCGCACCGTCGTGAATGCGCCGGAGGCGAGGATGTCCCCGAGCACGTTCCCCGCCCCGACCGACGGCAGCTGGTCCGCGTCGCCGATCAGGATGAGCCTCGCCCCGCGCTTCGTCGCCCGGAGAAGGGATTCGAGGAGGAGGATGTCGATCATGGACGCCTCGTCGATGATGAGCACGTCCGCGTCGATGGGGTTTTCCTCCCCACGCAGGAATCGCGGCTCCGTGTCCTCGGAATAGTCCATTTCGAGCAGGCGGTGGATCGTCTTCGCCTCGTAGGACGTCGCCTCGCTCATGCGTTTGGCCGCTCTTCCCGTCGGCGCGGCGAGGGCCACCTCCAGATCGAGGGAGGAGAAGATCGAGATCAGGCCCTTGATGATGGTCGTCTTGCCCGTACCCGGTCCGCCCGTGAGGACCATGACGCCGTCGTTCATCGCGGCGAGGAGGGCGTCTTTCTGCGCCGCGGCGTATTCGATCCCGGACTGCGCCTCGGTTTTCTGGATCAGGCGCACCGCGTCGCCCTGCGCAATGTGCGGGGTGAGCCGGCGGATCTCTTTGAGCTTGGCCGCCGCGTAGGTCTCGGCCCGGTAGTACCGCGTGTCGAACACGAGCTCGGTGCCGTCCTCCCGGGTACAGGGGATGAGTTTTAGGAGCTCGACGCCCCGCCCGATCGCGCGTCCCACGGCTTCGGCGGCTTCTTCGGTCGCATCTTCCCCAAAGAGGAGGTCGAGCGTGCAGCGGACGAGGGTGTCGAAGGGGAGGCAGGTGTGTCCGGACCGGGTGGCCTCGGAGCGGAGGACATAGACGGCGGCGTGCAGGACGCGCTCGTCGGAATCCGGCGCGAGCCCGAGGTGCATGGCGATCTGGTCGGCGCGCGTGAACCCGATGCCCCAGAACTCCTCGCAGAGGCGGTAGGGGTTCTCGCGGATCCGGTCGACCGCCGCGCCGCCCCAGCGCTTGTAGATCTTCATGGCGGTCTGCGGGGTGAAGAAATCGCGGCAGAACATCATGACGGCCCGCGCGCCCGACATGGCCCGGAAGCGTTCGGAGATATCGGCGGCTTTTTTCTGCGAGATGCCGGGGATGTCGGTGAGCCAGTCCGGATGGTCGGAGATGACCTCGAAGGCGTCGGTGCCGAACTTGTCCACGATGCGCTGCGCCGTGCGGGGGCCGATGCCCTTGATCGCGCCGGAGGCGAGGTAGCGCAGGATATCGTCTTCCTCGGCGGGGAGGACCTTTTCGTAGCTCTCGACCTTGAACTGCCTGCCGTACTGCGGATGGGTGACCCACTGCCCGGCGGCGGTGATCTTGTCGCCCTCGGTGAGGTAGGGGATGATGCCCGCGAGGGTGACGGGCTCGCCGTGCGTGTCCTCGATCTCGCAGACGGTGTAGCCGTTTTCTTCGTTCTGATAGATGATCGAATCCACGATCCCGGAGACGGTGTCGTTCTTATCGTCTGTTTCGTGCTTCTGATCCGCGCGGTATTCCGCCATGTCCGCCTCCTGTTGGTATGGGTGTGATGGAGATATTATAGCAAAAATCGCGGGGGATGTCAAATAAAATTCGCGGGGAGGCCCCTGTGCCTGCGCGCTGACGCTTGCGGATTAGGGATATACGAAGTCATTCGTTTTTTCGCCTACGCGGCTGGCGGACAAGAGGCCTCCGTGGCCGGCCTCTTGCCAATCACCGCCACCAAAGGCGCGTTCCCCGCCTTTGGAATCCACCCCTCAACGTGCGTACCTTGGATTATCGGCACCGTAGCTCAATGCGGTACGGCCTGTTTTGTTTGGCGATAAACGAGTTTATCGCCAAACCGCACGGAGGATTACAGGGGCCAGTTCCCGGTTGAATGGCACTTTATGTTTTATGGCTCGCTCAACGCCGAAGAGGCAGCTTGTCCGTGTTAGACTTTTCGACTCCGTCGAGGCATAGGGTGCAGCGGCGAGTGCTTGACTTGAACCGGAACCCCCACTATCGCACCCAAACGATGGTTGTGAGTTTTCGCTTTTCTATATTGGTGCGGCCATGTAATCCCTGAAATGGGTGCGCGTAGCCCCCATTGGACGGAGCTTCCGAATCAGAGGGGAGGTTGTACCTGAGGGGGTAGGAGTGGAATCCAAAGGCGGGGGAGGCGCTCCTCCCCTGCCGTGGGGCCGGGAAAGTCCAGAGAGGGCCCGGCCCGAGGGTCCTCTCTGGTCCCGTCCGGAAGGACAAAAAAACAAACGTTCTGCACGAATCCAAATCCGCAAGGCTTCGCCGCGCAGACACATGTGAAAGGAAACAATCTTTTTGCCCGCACCCCGCTTTCTAATCTCTTTTTAATCTTTCCCCCCTTGTTGTTTTAAGGCGGAGAGGTATATAATAGCACCAGAATCCAAAAAAGAAATCTTCCATCCGCGAGGTACTCCATGGAACACATTGAAATGATCGATAAACTCCGCGACAAGGCGGGCATCACCCGCGAAGAAGCCGCCGACGCCCTCACCCGCGCAAACTGGGATATGCTCGAGGCGCTCGTCATCCTCGAACGCGAGGGCAAGATCGCACCTCTGACCTCCAGCGTCGCCACCGTCGAACAGACCGCCGGATCGGGCAGCGCGAACGGTATCGGCCCGGATCCCTCCGTCTTCGGCGCGAAGGGCTATTACTACGGACCGCGCGCGAAGAGCGATTCCCTCTGGACGAAGTTCAAGAACCTCCTCGTCAAGTCCGTCACCCATTCCTTCGTGGTGCGGCGGCGCGGACGCGAACTCCTCTCCCTCCCCGTCCTCGTGCTCCTCATCGTCGTCATCTCCCTCTTCAAGCTCTCCGCCGTCGCCCTCCTCATCGGCCTCTTCTGCGAGTGCCGGTACAGCATCGAAGAACGCCGCAGCGCCGATGCGGATCCGAACGGCGCGGGCGGTGCGGACGGCAGAGGGGAGGTCTGAATCCGATGAGCGACATCCTCATCATCGAAGACGAGGAGAAGATCTCCCGCTTCGTCGAACTGGAACTCTCCCATGAGGGCTACGGCACCGGAAAGGCGTCCGACGGACGGTCCGGGCTCGAGGAAGCGCTCAGCGGGAAATACGACCTCATCATCCTCGACATTATGCTCCCCGAGCTCTCCGGGATCGAGGTGCTGCGCCGCCTGCGCCGGGAATCGAACGTGCCGGTCATCCTCCTCACCGCGCGCGACAGCGTCACCGACAAGGTCACGGGGCTCGACATGGGCGCGAACGACTACATCACCAAGCCCTTCGCCATCGAGGAGCTCCTCGCCCGCATCCGGGTCATTCTGCGCACGCAGGAGGCGGCGGATGAGGACAAGAAATCTTCCTCGGGCGTCCTCGAAGCGGGTGGGATCGCGCTGAACACCGAGTCCCACCTCGTCACGTATCAGGGCGAGCCGGTGGAGCTCACGAACCGCGAATTCATCCTGCTGCGCATCCTGCTCGAAAACCGCGGGACGGTCATGAGCCGCGAAAAGCTCCTGTCCGAGGCGTGGGGATACGACTATTACGGCGAGACGAACATCATCGACGTCTACGTCCGGTACATCCGCCAGAAGACCTCCGACGACGTGATCCGCACGATCCGCGGCGTCGGTTACATGATCGACTGAGCAGGCGATACCGCTCACCTTCGGCAAGCGCGCGGAACAGCCTGCCGATCGGAAAGAAGGTGTTTCGATGTCACGTTACTGCGAAAACTGCCGGCTCATTTACGACACGGACCGGTGCCCGGCCTGCGGCAGTAAAAAAGGCAGGGAGCCGCAGGAGAACGACCCCTGCTTCCTCTGCGAAAAACAGATCCTCTGGGGCGAGGTGCTCGAAGACGCCCTGAAGCAGAACGGGATCCCCGTCGTGTTCAAGAAGCGGCTCGGGATCGGGCTGGCGCTGAAGGTCGGACCCATGATGGAGTGGGTCAAGGTCTACGTGCCCTACGCCCGCCTCGAAGAATCCCGCGCGATCGTCGAGACGCTGTTCGAGAGCGCGGACGATGACGCCGCGGACGCCGAGTGACGCCGCGCAAAGCGCCCCCTTCCGTCACGGTTTCACCGTTCGCCAGCCTCCATCACCATCTCAAAAGGAGTTCCTATGAATCCGACCGTCATTTTCGGCCTCGTGTTCGCCCTTCTGGGCGTAATCCCGGCCGTGATCCCGGACAAGATCGCCAAGCTGCGGTTCTGGGCGATCAAGGACGCCGAGCCGAGCGACGCCTTCGTCGCCGTCACCCGCATCATCGGGATTGCCATGATTCTGATCGGCCTCTGTGTCGCGGGCAGCAAGCCCATTCTCTGACCTGCGGATCTGCGCCGGCCATTCTGCAT
>JAFZPN010000193.1 GCA_017550315.1 Clostridia bacterium | reverse complement strand
CGCGAGATCGTTCTTGTACCGTTTGGAATGAACGTTTTTGCTCTTCGTCCAGCCCTTTGATTTTTTAAGCATTTCCACCTCATAAACACGTTAACAATTTGTGAACCCTGCTGAAATTGAACTTTTTTTCAAAAACTATTGCAAAATCTGACGCGAGGGGCTATGATTAAGAGACTGTGAAAGCCAATCCGGCCTTCACGGGCGCAGTTTCTTCCATGATTATATCACAAATGCACCTCCGTGGAAACAGGAAAATATGAATTTTTGCAAAGAAATTCATCCCTCCCGGCTGAATCGCTTCCTATAAGATATAGGATATAGGACGCGTTCCCCCCGCGGGCGGAGGACAATTCAAGAAAGGCATGGAACAGCTTATGCTTCCGCTTGACAAATTTTCAGATGCGGCCGCGTCGGCGATGTGCGAAAAGGGACTTTCCCCGGACGCGATCACGTTCGCCGTGCGGATGGATCTGGATTTCGACGGAAACTTCGGCGAATCGTGGCTGGTGTATGAAAAGGACGCCCGCACGGTCCACCGCCTCCTCGGCGATCCGGATTCCATACCCCGCAAAAAGCAGAAACACGGCCACACCGACCTCGACGATTACGGAAAGATCGAATACGCAGCGTCCGTCTCCTATCTCGACAGCTTTTCGATGGACTATACCTCCGACCTCTCCGTTGACACCTGCCTCTCCTCGACGCGCCTGCTCGTTCTGACGCACGAAACGCCCCGTCCCTCCGTCGACGAGGATCTCGATCACGAGGAAAAGGATAAGATTTTGGAAGCCTGGAACGAAGGCGCCGTCACCGAGATCAAAGCGCAGAGCACCAATGCCACCCGGCAGCGCCTCTTCGCGTTCTGCGAGCTCATCGAGCGGTGCCTGCGCGGCGACGAGATCATGGAAGACGACCAGATCTTCGAGCAGTTCAACGCCAAGTGCCCGAAATGCGGCCACGTATACGAGAATCAGTACCGCAAGGTCTGCACCCACTGCCAGAACAAGAACGCCATCATCCACCGGCTGCTCGAATTCCTCGTGCCGTACAAGTGGCAGGTCGTCCTCGTGCTCTTCTGCATGATCGCCTCCTCCGCCATCTCCCTCGTGAGCCCGATCATCAACGGCCGCATCCTCTACGACAACGTCATCAATACGCGCGGCAAGTGGCACTCCCTGACGAAACTCTTCATCGTGCTCTCCGTCATCGTTGCCCTCGCCCTGCTCTCCCTCTTCGTCAACATCATCCAGAACCGCACGAACGCGAAGCTCTCGACCCGCATGATGAAGCAGATGAAGCAGAAGGTCTTCGACTCGATGCTGTCGCAGTCCCTCGCGTACTTCAACAACAACCCGACGGGCCGCCTTATCAACCGCGTCAACTACGACGCCGAGCGCATCCGCTCCTTCTACATCGATGGTCTGCCGCCCTTCATCATCAATGCGCTGAACTTCATCGGCCTGACCTTCTTCCTCTTCTGGCTGAACTGGAAGATGACCCTCCTCGTCTTCATCCCGGTCCCGCTCATCGTCGTGATCTTCCGCGTCATGCTCCCGAAGCTGTGGCGCATGTACTCGAAGCAGTACCGCGCGTCCTCGTCCCTCAACTCCATGCTGGGCGACAGCCTCAACGGCATCCGCGTGGTCAAGGCCTTCGCGAAGGAAGCCGAGGAGACTCACCGCTTCTACAAGTATTCCGACCGCCTCTACGCGGCAAATTTGAAGGTCAACATCACCGCCCTGACGATCTTCCCGATCGTATCCCTCCTGATCGGCATGTCCTCGCAGGCGATCTGGGGCTTCGGCGGCCTCGAGGTGATGGGTCAGCACATGACCTACGGTGAATTCACCACCTACCTCGGCTACATCGGTATGATCTTCGGTCCCCTCCAGTTCTTCTCCACCTTCACCAACCTCGTGACCGACACCGTCAACGCGGCGCAGCGCATGTTCGAGGTTCTCGACATGGTGCCGGACGTCATGGAAGACCATGATCCCATCGAGAAGGAAGAGTTCGCGGGCGACATCGAGTTCAAGAACGTCTCCTTCCACTACAATCCGAACCGCCCGATCTTAAAGGACGTCAACATCAAGATCCACGCGGGCGACAACATCGGCCTCGTCGGGCACACCGGCTCCGGCAAGTCCACCATCGCGAACCTCATCACCCGCATGTACGACCCGATCTCCGGGCAGATCCTCATGGACGGCACCGATCTCAAAAAGATCCGGATGGCCTCCATCCGCAAGAACATCGCCATCGTGTCGCAGGAGATCTTCCTCTTCCGCGGCACCATCGCCGACAACATCCGCTACGCCCGTCCGGACGCCTCCATGGAGGAGGTCATCGCGGCGGCAAAGGCGGCGAACGCCCACGACTTCATCGTCCGTCTGCCGGAAGGCTACGAGACCGAGGTCGGCTCCGGATCGCGTTCCCTCTCCGGCGGTGAGCGTCAGCGTGTCTCCATCGCCCGCGCGCTCCTCATGTCCCCCTCGATCCTCATTCTCGACGAGGCGACCGCCGCGATGGACACCGAGACCGAACGCCTGATCTCCGACGCGCTCGCCAAGCTGGTCGAGGGACGGACCTGCATCACCATCGCGCACCGCCTCTCCACCCTCAAGGACTGCAACTACCTCTTTGTCATCGAAAACGGCGAGATCGCCGAGGAAGGCCCGCCGGACGAACTGCTCGCCCGCGGCGGCGTCTATTACAAGCTGTATAAACTCCAGAGCGAAGCCATGAGAAAAGTCCTCTCCGGCATGTAATTCAAAAGGAGGCCAACACCATGAACGAAACGAAGAACGCCGCCGTGAAGGAAGAGCCGAAGAAGGCCGAGGTCACCGAGAAGAAGACGGAGGCCGAGGCGGAAGAGAAGAAGGAAACGGCTCCCGCAGCAAAAGAAGAAGCAAAAGAAGAAAAGAAGGAAACTCCCGCAGAGGAAGGCAGCGAGGAGATCAATACGGACGATCTCTTCAAGCACCGTGTATCGATCAATCTGACCCCCGAGAACGCGTGGTTCTCCCCGTCGGCGGGCGGTCTGATCTCCCTGAAAATCATCAACGCCGAGGGCGAGGAGGAATTCTTCGAGCGCGTGGTCATCCGCCGCTCCTTCCCCGTCACCTCCCCGGACGAGTTCCTCTCCGTCCGCGAACCCGACACCCGCGCGAAGGGCCGCGGCGCCGAGATCGGCATGATCCGCAACATCCACATCTTCGATCAGACGACCGTGGATCTCATCAATGCCGAGCTCGACATCCGCTACTTCACGCCCACCATCTCGAAGATCACCTCCGCGAAGGAAAAGTTCGGCTATACCTACTGGGAAGCCGAAACCTCCGCCGGGAAGGTCTCCATTGTCCTGAACAACCCCTTCTCCAACATCCGCGTTCTCGAAGACGGCCGGATCTACATCTTCGACATGGACGGAAACTGCTTCCTGATCCCGGATCCCGCCGCCCTGGACCGGCAGAGCTTCCGCGCCATCGAAATTTACATCTGACACCGACGGGGGTTCATCATGAAACTGTTTTATGACATGCCGGCAGGTGACCGCGCCGCGTATGACGCCGCCGCCTCCCCGGATGAGGTCCTGATGTACTGCGTCCCCTTCAATGTCTGGCAAGAGCGCTTCGTCTCGGGCTGGACCGCCGTCACCGACCGCGCGATCTACTGTATCCTCGACGGCCGGGTCCTCTCGACGACCGAGCTCGAGCGCTGCACCGTCTTCTCGACCGAGGTCCTGTACGGCAACTGCGCGTTCTACGGCGTGGTGGACGGGACGACGACGCTGATCTGTCAGTTCCTCTCCGGCCGCAACCTGCCGCGCTATTCCGTCCTCGTGCAGGCGTGCGAGGATCTCGCGAAGAAGCGCCGCGAATCCCGGGCCCCGGGCGATCCCGTCGTCAACGAGGAGCACGAGCGGTTCTGCCCGAAGTGCGGGCGTCCGTTCATCCCCGGCACGAACATCTGTCCGTTCTGCCGCAACTCCAAGGAAGTCTACAAGAAGCTGTGGGGGCTGACGCGGGGCTTGCGCTGGATGCTCTTCTTCCCGCTCTTCGTGTCGGTCATCTCGCTGGCGATCCAGTTCATCCTGCCCGCCATTCAGCGCGTCGCCGTCAACGACTACCTGACGAACGAAAGCATCCATCCCCTGGGCTCCTTCGCCGAAGACCCGCACAAGCGCGCGTTTTTGCTCATCTTCCTCGCGATCATCACGATCGACCTCGTGCAGCGCGTCCTCGGCGTCATCCAGAGCCGTCTCTCCGCCGTCGCGGGCAACAAGTTCACCCTGATGATGCGGACGCTGCTCTACGAAAAGATCTCGACTCTGTCCATCTCCTCGATCTCCCACAAGTCCACCGGCGACCTGATGGGCCGCATCACGGGCGACGTCAACGCCGTGCAGGCCTTCATGACGGGCCAGCTCCCGTCCCTGTTTACGCAGGCGGCCTCCTTCGTCCTCGCGCTCGTCTTCCTGCTCATCATCAACCCGCTCATGTCGATGTTCGTCTTCGTGCCGATCCCGTTCGTGGTCTGGCTCGTGAAGAACTTCTGGTCGACGATGCAGAACCGGAACCGGAAGAACTGGGTCCTCGGGTATCACGTCAACCTGTTCTTACAGGACATCCTGAACGGCATCCGCGTGGTCAAATCCTACGGCAACGAGGAGCGCGAGATCGCGACCTTCCACCGCCGCACGGACCGTCACGCCGCGCAGACCGAATCGAACGCGCTCCTGTTCGACACCTTCTTCCCGCTCCTCGGCTTCGTGACGAGAATCGGGTCCTACCTCATCCTCTTCTACGGGAACTACCTCCTCTTCAAGGGGACGATGAACTACGGCGATCTGCACCAGTTCAACTCCTACGCAAACATCATCTACGGGCCGCTGATCTGGATCACGGGCATCCCGCGCCAGATCTCCGCGTTCCTCACCTCGCTCGGCAAGGTCCTCGAGATCCTCGAAGAGCAGCCCGAGGTCGCGGATATCGGCCTCCCGATCGATATCGACATCGAAGGCGACGTCCGGTTTGAGAACGTAACCTTCGGCTACGACTCCTACAACCCGGTCCTCGAGGGCATCAACCTCGACGTGAAGAAGGGCGAGATGATCGGCGTGGTCGGGCATTCCGGCTCCGGCAAGACGACCCTCATCAACCTCCTGATGCGTCTGTACGATGTGACGGAAGGCGCGATCATGATCGACGACGTCAACATCAAGGACATCTCGCAGAACGCACTGCGCTCCCAGATCGGCGTCGTGCTGCAGGAAACGCACCTCTTCTCCGGCTCGATCCGCGACAACATCAAGTACGCGAAGCCCCACGCCTCCGACGAGGAAGTCATCGAGGCGGCGAAGATGGCGAACGCGCACGACTTCATCGTGAATCTCCCGGACGGCTACAACACCATGATCGGCGAGAAGGGCTATTCCCTCTCCGGCGGTGAGCGGCAGAGAGTGGCGATCGCCCGCGCGCTGATCCACAACCCGAAGATCCTGATCCTCGACGAAGCGACCGCCGCGCTCGACACCGAGACGGAGAAGCTGATCCAGGACGCGATCAACAAGCTCTCGAAGAACCGCACGACCTTCGCCATCGCGCACCGGCTCTCGACCCTGCGCAACGCGGACCGCCTGATCGTCCTCGACAAGGGGCATCTCGCGGAGTGCGGCACGCATCAGGAGCTGCTCGATCAGAAGGGCTTCTACTGGCGGCTCGTCATGGCCCAGCGGCAGGACTCCGGCATGCTGGACAAGGCGGACAAAATCCTTGCGGCGAAAAAAACCGCGACGGCGTAAACGAAAACCGAACGAAAAACCGGTCCTCACGAAAGGGCCGGTTTTCTGTTGATGTCGCGGGATCAGATCAGTTCCCGCTTTTCTTCCCCTGTGTCCCGCAGCCATTGCAGCGTGTTCTCCGTCTTTTCCCGGCGGAAGGGGAGGCCGGGATCGTACGGATCGGGGTCCCTTTCCGGATGGGCTTCGCGGCATTCAAAGGTCCGTGCGAGCCCGTCCATGGCATAAACCGCGAATTCATACGCCACCCCCTCGAATGTCTCCGTACCCCCGGCAAGCAGGTAATCTCCCTCGCCGCCGCGGGTCAGCCGTTCGGGATTTCCTTCGGCCCGATACGCCGTCGTCAGCCGCGCGCCGCCGACGGTCCGGTCCATCCGCGAATCGGCGGCGGCTCCCTGCTGGGTCTCGAGGATGCGCCGTTCTTCGTCATCGCGCGCGCAGATCGAAGCAAGGCTGTCGCGCAGATGGTTGGCCATCCGGTACGCACGCTCCCGGTGTTCTGCTTCTTCTTTTGCAGCCTCGCTCTCCTGAACCGCAGCCCGCCAGCGCTCATAATACGCTTGCTCGAAGTGCACGTCGCCGACATAAAACCGCGCGTCCCCCCATTCGTACCCGATCTCGTCGAGCAGGGCGATGTCCTCCCGGAATTTCGTCACAAAATACAACGCCTGCCGGTACCGTTCAAGGCCGCTGAAACGACCGAGCTGCCGCTTCTCCCAAAGGATCCGCACCTGATAACCGCTGAAAGCCGTCCGGAACGCCGTCTCCTGCTGCGCGTCGTTGACCTGCACCACCGCGCGGGAAAACTGCCTGCTCAGCGCGCCGAAGCATTTCTCCGGCTCTTTGTCATGCGTATGGCACAGAAACATCAGACCGATCGCCTCTTCTCCGGTCTCGATTTCGCAGGCCGGCCACTCCCCGGTAAGAAAACGGACATCGGGCGCGTAATCCCGCAGGAGGCGGTTGAAGCGTTCCGGTCCGCCTTCTTCGATGCCTGCCGCCGAGATCCCGGTGTAGCGGAACCCGGTGCGCTGGAGAAGCATGCCGACGTAGGGAACCGGGCCGCATCCGATGTTGACGATCTCCGTCGCGCCGAGGACGTGGCAGAGCGCGAAGACGCGGCGGTATCCCTCCCTCCGCTGCTCCGTCGGCTCAAGCACGGCAAACAGGTCCAGCGCGTCTCTGTCTCCCGCCAACGCCCGCTCGCACAGGCTCTCGCAGAAGTCCTGATAATTCAGCGCATAGCTTCCGAGCGGATCGACCCATTCCCCTCCGTGCTCGTCGATCTCCATCAGCCACGCGACGAAATTCCGGATCAACGCGTCGTCGATCTCCTGACCGCTGAACGCCGGACTTTTGAACCAGTCGTTTTGCAGATAGTCGGCGGCTTTACGAAAATCGAAAGTCGGCGGGAGGTCGCTGCGTTCTTCCTTTATGATCCTCTCCACACGTTCCTCAAAAGCGCGCTGCTCTTCGTTCTGCGGCATCCGGATCCCGAGGAGCTCATCCGCCGTGCAGCCGAAGATGCGTGTGAGCGGCGGGAGCAGGGCGATGTCGGGCAGGGCGGTCCCTCGCTCCCATTTGCTCACGGCCTGATCCGTCACGCCGAGGTATTCCGCCAGCCGCCCCTGCGTGAGATTCTGCTTTGTCCGGTATTCCCGGATCCTGTGTCCGAAGTTTTCCATATCTGCCTCCGTTCATTCGGTTCTGTCCTGATTATACCAGAATCCCGCCCGCCGCGCAATGGATTTGCAGTCGAGCGTTTCTGAACCCACGGTTGAGCGGCGCAAAAAAACACCCCGTATCCGAAGATACGGGGTGCGCTTGGCTTATTCAGCCGTGGTGTGCGTCAGTTTCGTTTCGCTTAGTGCTTCTTCGCGATGGCAAAGCCGGCGAGGGAGACGACCGCAGCGACAGCGGCAACGATGCCGAAGTCGAAGGTCTGCGGAGCTTCTTCCTTGGTGGCGAGCTCTTCGCTCACGTCAGCAGCCTTGTCGCCGAACATGGTGACTTCGGAAACCTGGAACGTGCCGGAAGCAGTGCCTTCCGCATTGAATTTCACATAGGAGACGCCTTCCGCCTTGCCTTCGCCCACGTAGTAGGTGAAGTTGGTCTCTTCGAAGAAGGTGTCATCGCCGGAAGCCAGTTCGGTCCAGTTCTCACCGTCGGCGGAGACGGAAATCGTCCATGCGTTCGGGGATCTGCCGTTGTAGTCGGCGTTGTCGTTCGCAGTCGCCATGGTGAAGCCGGTGATGTCATAAGCGCCATCGAGTTTCACAATGGATTCAGCCGGGAACACGTTGGTGCAGAACTTCGTGCCGGTCTCGCCGTCCCAGAGGTTCTCCGGGCCTTCGCCGCCGAAGCTGTCCGTACCGGAAACGAATTCGTAAGCGGTGATGATGTTCTTGCCGTCAGCAGCAGCGTTCACATCCGCCAGGCCCTTGGACTCGGCAGCGGGAACTTCCACATCTGCATCGCCTTCGCCGGTCACAACGATCTCATAGAGGGAGTTGCCCCATTCGGTCGCTCTCTTGGAGGAGTGGATCGTGATGAACTGAGCGGGCGTGGTGTCGAACGTAACAACATTGTCGTTCGCGGCATTGCCGGTCACGGTCGCGAGAGTGGTCTCTTCGAGATTGTCAGCGGTGAGAGAACCGTAGATCTCGTAATCGGTAGCCATCGCCGTCTCCCAGTACAGGTAGACAGTGTTGACAGCCTTCGGGGAGCCGAGGTCGATGGTGATCGCTTCGTCGTCGGTGTAGGCGGAAGCCCATCTGGTGGAGAGATCGCCGTCAACGGCAAGTTCGCCCGGGAAGTCGTCGGTCTCGGTGGAGGTCACGGTGACGGTCTTGCCGAGAGCGTAGTTATCAACGGCCGGAAGAGCCTTGCCGGCAGTGCCGTAGAATTCAACTTCCGCGACGTCGCCGTGCTTGTAGTCGTTGAAGTAACGGAACTGAGAATAACCGGTGTTGTTCTCGAATTCGGTCACGGTGTAGTAGTCGGGAGCCGTACCGGTGGTATCGGAGGTCCACAGAGTGGTCCAGTTTTCACCGTCGTTGGAACCCTGGATCTTCGCGCCTTCAAAGCGTTCGTTCCAGTCAGCGTCCACGTAGCGGGACAGGATGACAACCTTGTCGAGGATGTAGGAGGTGCCAGCATCGATGCCGCAGAAGCCGTCGCCGACGCCAAGCGGATCGAAGAAGGTAGCGGGATTGCCGTCAAACGCAGCAGCAGCGCCGGCAGCAGCGTTTCCGCCCCAGCCTTCCTCGTTGCCGATCACGGTGCCGGTGATGATGGAGCCATCAGCGCCGGAAGACGGATACGTATAAGCGGGAGCAACTTCCTTCGGGCCAGCGAGGGTGACCTGAGCGAAGTATTCGGCATGCTTACCGTTGCCGGAGCAGCCCTGTGCGAGCTGGATGTGCGTGTAATCCTGGCCCTTACCGACGGACCAGATGAAGCAGAAGTTGAAGCCGTTGCCTTCCTTGTAGCCCGTGTTGTCCTCATCGGCAAACGCGCTCCAGGGGCATCTGGTTTCATAGAGAATGGTGTCGCCATCTTTGAAGACCTTTGCGTCTTCTTCGGTGGGCTCGTAGTCGTCGCCGCCGCCCTGCGCCCAGACCGTGAAGATGGTGTTGCCGGAGTTGGTCAGGCCGACGCCGTACTCAAGACGGTAGTCGGAAGCAACTTCGTCAAGGTTCGCGTAGTTGAACTGGCAGGCGCCGGAATACCACATGGATGCCGGGTCGTCGTCCCACGCGTTATCGTGGCCGTTGGTCTCGGTGTAACGGGTGGCCGTGTAAACGTAGTTTTCATCCCAAGCCATGTACAGTTCGGGATTGATGGACTTCGCATACGCCAGATCTTCGTCCGTGTTATTGTCGTTGATCGAGTAGGAAATCCATGCGGGATCGAGTTCGACGGGATAGTACTCACCGTCGGTGATGGTGCCGTCTGCGGCCCATGCCGTTGTCTGCTTGCCGATCTCGAACTTCACTTCGCAGAACGCTTCTTCCTGCTCAAAATAAGCAGAAGCGCTCACGGCGAGAGTGAGGATCATCATGCAGGCCACAACAACCGCTGTGATTTTTTTCATGGTGTCCTCCATAAAAAATATTAAAACTAACGCACTTTAGCGTTAACTTATTATACTCCAAATGTTCATGAATTGCAAGTGGTTCGCAACAAAAAAATGCGGTATTTGCGGAATCGTCATTTCGCACAAATATCCACGAAGCATCTGGGACAGTTCTATGAGAAATCGGCCCGTTTCAACAAAAAGAGGGGTGAATCTTTGTGCGGATTCACCCGTTTTTTCGCATCATTTACACAGTTTGGAAAAGAGGATCGAGAAGATCCGGTCGCGGCTCACGTGGTTGACGTGTTCATAATTTCCGGGTACTGCGCCGATCTCGTAGGAGAGGTCCTCCCGGACGCGCAGCCGCGGCTCTTCCGTTGCCGAGAAGCACCCCGGATCGATCACGCCCGCGACGGTCGAGATGTCCCAGATCACGCGGCTCCACGAGACGGCGCCCGTCGGCTTACATTCCGCCACGTTGTCGCAGAGGTAGTCGCCAAGGGGAGAGTTGCCGCGCAGGAAGTGCTCGAGCTCGTAGATGTCGAGGATCAGGTGGGAGACGACGCCGGCGCACGGGAACTGCAGAAGCGGTACGCCGGAGGCAAAAACCGCGTTCGCCGCGTTCACGTCGCCCTGCATGTTGAATTCCGCCCCGTTAAACCACTTGGCATGGCCGCCGAGCCAGATCACGCCGATCTTCTCCCGGATCTCGGGGTACTTCAGGATGGCGGAGGCGACGTTGGTGATCGCGCCGATGGCCGTGACGAACGTGATCCCGTCATAAGCCATGGCGATCTCGGCGATCCGGTCGGCGGCTTCGCTGTCCACCGGTGTCAGGGGATCGGGCATCCGCGCGGTCGACCCGCGGAAGTACGGCGGGATCTTCACCCCGTGGCTCTCGGCGACGAGGCGCGTGCAGATCCCGATCTCGCGGTATGAGCGCTCCATGCCGTCGGCGAAGGACGAGGACTTGTCGTTGTGAAACGGCGCGGCGGTCACGGCGGCGAGATCGATCCGCTCCGGGGCGAGCATCGCGAGGGACAGGGCAAACTGGTCGTCGATTTCGTTGTAGGTGTCGGTGTCGAGGATCATCCGTTTGATCCCCGGCTTCCGCAGTTCATCGGTAATACGCATGGGAACCTCCGTCATGTATAATGGATGGGATCGATCAGTAGCTCAGATCGAAATTCTCCCGCATGGTGCGGTTGGCCTCTCCGCGCTTTTCGGTGAATCCCTCTCCGAGGGTATTGGTCGGAGCGGCGGCGCGGACCCGCTTGTACGTCGCCTCGGCGATCTCCGGATAGGCGTTCCCGAAGGCGATGGCGAAGTCGAAGGACGCCGTGTCGAGGATGAGGTCGAGCATGTTCACGGAGTCGTTGTCCCGCATGACGTTCATCATATAGTACTCCACGTACGCGTCGTTCATGTACCCGTAGGACGCGGCGTTGAGGCCCGACAGGATGATCGCCGGAATCTCCGGGTTGGTGTGATCCTTCGGGATGGCGAAGGTGCCGGTGTCGTTCGCGACGAGGGTCTTGTACCCCTCGGCCTCCGTCGATCCCTTCGGCAGGGGAAGGACGCTCCAGTCGGCGGGGACGTACGTGAGGGATTCCATCGCCGTGAGGTATTCGACATAGAAGGCGCATCCGCCCTGTGCGAAGAGCTCAGCCGCTCCGTCCGCGTTGCCGAGTCCGCCGCGGTCGTCCTGATACAGGGACGCGAGCAGCTCCATCGTCTTTTTCGCGGAGTTGACGGAGAACCCGACGAGGGGCTCGCGCCGGTCCACGGTCAGGACGAAATTGTTCCCCATCGCCTTGAAGATCAGATCCGGGACCCGCTCGATCAGCGAGGAGGACGCGTAGAACGTCCCGGCGTCGGTGTTCGTGCGCACGGCTTCGATCTCGGCAGTCAGGACGTCCCACGTCCACGTGCCGTCCTCCACCGCGCGGAACAACACGAACGGATCCTCCCCGGCGTCTTTCAGTACCGTCTTGTTCATGTAAAGCGCGGCGAGATTGTCCGGGCTGATCGAGGCCGATCCCGCCACGGCATAGGTCGCGTACCCGCCCGAGGTCATCTGCGAGGATTCCGCGTTGAAGTACGGCTCGTCGAGGCTGAAGAAGGGCGCCGAGCGCATGTTGAGGAGCAGATCGGCGATCTTGTACTCCCCGACGCGGTAGAACGGGATGAGGAGCAGATCGGTGTAGAAGGTCCCCGCTTCCGCCGCCTGCCGCATTTCTTCGAGCATGGTCGCCGGATCCTCCTCGGAGGTGAGCAGGGTCACGTTGAACCGCTCGGCGATCTCCTCGTTGCGCTGCAGGGCGAGGCGGGACAGGACCGTTTCGGTGTCCTCGGGGGACAGGAACGAACGGTTCGGGGTGGTGACGAAGAAGACCGCGCCTTCGTAATCCCGCTCGGGAAGCGCGGCGACATAGGATTCGGACAGGGCTTTCGCGTCCTCGCGGCTGCGGTATTTTGTGAATCGGGTGGCCTCCGGGACCGCGCCCTCTTCCCCCGCTTCTCCGGCGGTTTCCGCTTGTCCGGTCCTGCGGGAGGAGACGTCGTTCACGACGATGAAGCCGCAGGAGGGGAGGGAGATGAGCACGGCTGCCGCGAGGGCTGCCGCAAGGATGCGCTTGAACAACATGGACATGATCCAACTCTGCTTTCTTTGATCGGTGAATGCGATTTCCAGAACTTACCGGTTCTATTCACCGGAGTCCCGTGATATAATGGATGCGGCGGACAATCCATCCGCCGAAGGAGGACCTTGCTATGGCAAAAAATGGAAAACGGACCTGTCTGTCCGCCGGGATCGCGGCCTGCCTTGCGCTGGCGCTGGCGTATCCGGCCCGGGCGGCGTCGGATCTGCCCGTCACGCTCGACGGCGCGGCCTATCCGGGCTCCGTCCGCCTCATCGACGGGACGAGCTACGTCGCGCTCCGGGAATTCGCCGCAGCCGCGGATGACGCCGCGGTGCGCTGGGATCCCGATCTGTCCGAAGCGACGGCCGAGACCCCGGCTCTGACGCTCAGGGCCCGGGTGGGCGCGCAGTTTCTCGAAGCCAACGGACGCGCGCTCCGATGCGCCTCCCGAATCTTCGCGGAAGACGGCACGCTCTGGGTCCCGCTCCGGCAGACATCCGCGGCGTTCGGCTTCCGCTGCGATTACGACGAAGGCACCCGCGCGGTGAGCCTGACGCGGGAATCGGCCGCCATCGAGCCGGCTTCGGCGGTCTACGACGCGGACGCCTACTACTGGCTCTCGCGGATCATCGAGGCGGAGGCGGGCGGCGAGTGCTTTGAGGGTAAGCTCGCGGTCGGGACGGTCGTCCTCAATCGCGTGGCCTCGCCCAGTTACCCGGACACCGTCTCGGCGGTGATCTTCGACACGCAGTTCGGCGTCCAGTTCACCCCGACAGTCAACGGCG
The DNA here is from genome assembly GCA_017550315.1 of Clostridia bacterium. Taxonomy (GTDB): domain Bacteria; phylum Bacillota; class Clostridia; order Oscillospirales; family CAG-272; genus UMGS1696. The sequence goes on along the minus strand of JAFZPN010000193.1, from coordinate 4,228 downwards.
CGATCCGGTGCACGCCCTCGGAGGATTCCGCGCTCGCGGCGTCGGCCTGTCTCGAAGGCTACCGGATGACGACGGACATGCTCTACTTCCTCAACGAGGATCTCTCTTCGAGCTTCTGGGTCCCGTCGTTCTGCCGCTACATCACGACCGTCGGGAATCACGATTTTTACGGGGACTGAGGCAGACTCTTCACCCGCCGTCGGATGCGCGCGATCTTGGCGGCCATCTTCACGCTGTCGGAGAGCAGCCGCACCTTCGACGCGCGGTGGTTCAGCACGCGGACGGGGTACTCCCCGACGGCAAATCCCAGCCGGTCGGCGATCAGGAGCGCTTCGAGATCGAAGGCCCATCCGTCGACCTCGGCGAGGGAGAAGATCCCCTCTGCCGCTTCCTGCGTGAAGAGCTTGCAGCCGCACTGGGAATCGGTATAGCGCAGTCCGGCCGCCCGCGCGAGGAGATCGCGGTAGGCCTTCGAGGCGATCCGCCGGAAGAGGGGGTAGGCGGCATATCCGTCGGGATCCGCGGCGCGCGATCCGATCAGCACGGATACCCCGGTCCGCCGGGCTTCGGCTGCCATCGCGGCGATCACGTCGGTCCCGTAGGCGAGGTCGCTGTCGGTGAAGAGACGCAAATCTCCCTTCGCCGCGAGCATCCCGTCGCGCACCGCCCTGCCCTTCCCGTGATTGGCGCGGGAGGTGAGCATCCGCAGCGATCCGTGCGGCAGGGAGAGCGATTCCCCCGTCCGGCGCACGATCTCGCCGCTGCCGTCGTCCGAACCGTCGTCGGAGACGAGGATCTCATATCGGTCAAACGGGCTGTCCGGCTCCGAAACGGCTTTTTCGAGGGCATCGGCCAGGCGGGTCAGCGAATCGGCGATGACGGCGCGCTCGTTGTACATCGGGATGATGACGGAGAGCATCATACGGCGGCCTCCCAGAGCGAGAGCTCGATCTGTGCCGTCACCGCGAGGCTTTCGAGAGCGCCGAGTCTCTCCCGTCCGGCATCCCCGGTCCGGTGATAAAACGGCGTCATCATAAAGAGCGCGGCGATCTGTGCCTGCGAGGACAGCGTCACCGGGAAGGAAACCGTCCGGCGGGAGAGGAGTGTCAGCTTGTCAAAATCCTCCGGCGGCGCGGGATGGAAGTCGGTCAGGCGCACCTCGTCGTAAAGGATCGCCCGCATCTTTACGAGGTGTTCCCGGCCCGCGCTGACAACGGCGAGGATCCCGCCGGGTGTGAGGATCCGCGCGGCCTCCTCCCACGGAACGGGCGCGAAGAGACTCATCGCCGCGTCCATCCCATGATCGGCAAGGGGGAGGCGGAAGATGTTGCCGGGCAATACGGCGGCGCGCACGGGCGAGGTCCACTGCTCCGGCGGCGCGGCCAGTCCGTCTTTTTCGAGAAATCCGAGGGATTTCGCCAGGCGGCATCCGGCCTCGGCCCCGGCTTTCGAGGCGTCGAATCCGAGCGCGTCGACGGGGCATCCCAGCTTTTGTGCGAGGATCGCCGCCGTCCGGCAGGTGTGATACCCTTCCCCCGCGCCGAGATCGGCGATACGGAAGGGTTTTTCCGTTTCTCCGGCGGCGTGATCGGCCAGCGCGGAGGCCAGCGTCTCATCGATCGGGTCGTAGAAACCGCGGCGCAGGAATTCGCTGCGCGCACGGATCATGTCACGTTCGTCCCCGGTCTTCGCGTTGTTCTTCTTCCCGGGCGGCAGGAGATTGACATACCCGGCCCGGGCGAGATCGTAGCTGTGGCCGGAGGCGCACCGGAGACATCCGCCCCCCGGGACCGCGGTCAGCGCGCCGCCGCAGAGGGGACAGCGGACGGCTTCGAGAAAATCGGGCATCGGGTCCCCTCCTTTTTCCGTTCTGGATGGAGTCAGTCCGTAATGGTCCGGATCAGCCTGGCGTGGAGGGCGTACCGCTGGGTGAAATACCCGTTCGTACACGTCGAGAGGGTCAGGACGCGGTCCTTGTCCGTAAACGTGATCTTCTTCGACTTGGCGGAGAGCTTCTGGCAGTCCTCGGCGAATCCGACGAACTCCTCGGCGGAGGAGAAGCGGACCTTGAAGTAATCGGAGTCATAAGCGGTCTCGTACACCGCGAACGGCTCGTAGACGTAGATGCCGTCCATGGTGGAGACGTAGATATAGACGTTGTTGAAGTATTCGTCCTTGAAGAACTTCGTGACGTCGTGGAACATTTCGCCGTTCGAGATATTGTGCCCGTAGAAGACGGTGTTGTAGTTCTTCGTGAGGGTGGTATTGTTCCGGTAATCGGCGAAGATGGAGCCCTCGGGGTTGTAGTCCCCGTTCGCGGCGTGGTTCAGGTAGTAGGAATTGTCCTCGCTCTGGGTGATCGGATAATTGATGTTCGTGCCGGAGACGTTGATCCACGCGTAGAGATCCGGGCAGGTGCGCTTGGCGGACTGCAAGAACGCGCGCATCTTTTCGAGCTCTGCGTTGTAGGAGCCCTGCACGGTGACGGTGTCCTCCCCGCCGAGATCGTTTTCCTCGCCTTCGAGGAGCTCGGTCATGGTGCGGATGGTGCGCTGCTCGCTGTCCTCGGCAAGGCCGGGCGTCTCGCTGCGGTCGGTGCGGAAGGCCTCGGAGACGTCGAAGGTGAATCCGGCGGCGAAGAACTCCTCCTGCAGCTGGCTGTAGATCTTCGACGCCTGCTGCTTCTGGATGAGGTTGCGGATGAGAAGGAAGGAGGAGACGAGGAAGGACGCAAAAAAGAGCCAGAACACGACGCGGCGGAAGTACTCGGAGACGGGCGTCTTCATGGCTGCCCGCGCGGGTCCGGAGAGGGGGATGTCGTCCTCCGCGAGGTCGTCGAGGGAATTGATGAAAAGGCCGCTCGAAAAGTCGGCGTCGCTTTCGCGGCCGTCGAGGATGAAATCGGCATCGTCTTCGGCGAAGTCCGGGGAGAAGATCTCGCCGGGCTCATCCGACGGCGCGTCCGACGGCGCGTCGGGCTGATCTTCGGGCTGATCTTCGACCGGATCTTCGATCGGATCCTCGATCAGGTTGTCCGCGGGCGGATCTTCGATAAAATCCTCTGCATCGGCCGGCGCGGCGGATTCCCGTTCGTCATCGTCGGAGCGGCGCTTATTGTCTTTGAAACGGAAGAGATGGAGATTCATGAAACGGAGCCTCGGTGCCGCACGGCGTCGATGTAGGTGCACGGTGCGGCGGATAAAAAGGGTTACACAGAATATTATACTACGATCCCGGCTTCATTCAAGAGGACACGCGAAGAATTATCCGATTTTTCACTGGATATTTACATTTGCGCCGGGTAGGCGGGGATGCCCTCGGCGGGGAGTCCCTGCGGACAGGAAATGGAAAACCGCACGAGACGTCAGCGCGCCTCACAAATGTGTCATTGCGAGGAACGGGCCGTCAGGTCCGTGACGTGGCAATCCGTACTCCTCTTCAAACGGTGCAATTCGTTCATCCGCGCGCTTATAAAATTTGATCTGTCCTGCCCGAAGAAGAAAAACGGATTGCCACGTCGCAGGTCTCGGGACCTGCTCCTCGCAATGACACAATTGAGTATCGCGAGCAGCAGCTTTATATAGCTTTCCCCATCATTCCTGCGAGCATCACCATCCGCGAGCGTCAGCGCGCAGAACGAAAAAAGGCCCCGCAAGCGGGGATCTGAACACGGGGACTCGAACCCCGTCGGTGCTTCGCACCTCCCGGAGTTTCCGACCTTCGTGTATCCGTGTCATTTGGATTCTGCGCGAGAAACTCCACTTGTTTCCTCGCCCAGTGATGCCATGAAAAAAGACCCCGCAAGCGGGGATCGCTATATGGGGACTCGAACCCCGTCGGTGCTTCGCACCTCCCGGAGTTTCCGACCTTCGTGTATCCGTACCGTCCGGTCAGCGCGCGAGAAACTCCACTTGTTTCCTCGCCCAGTGATGCCACGAAAAAAGGCCCCGCAAGCGGGGATCTGTACACAGGGACTCGAACCCCCGCGCAGCAAGCTGCGCACGGAGTTTCCGACTTTCGTGCACCTGTACCATCCGGTCAGCGCGCGAGAAACTCCACTTGTTTCCTCGCCCAGTGATGCCACGAAAAAAGACCCCGCAAGCGGGGATCTTTTTTCATGGAAACATTTGGACTCGAACCCAAGACCTCTCGGATGTGAACCGAACGCTCTAACCGGCTGAGCTATGCTTCCGTGCGAAGGGTATTATAACACATCTTCCCCCGTTTG
>JAFZPN010000192.1 GCA_017550315.1 Clostridia bacterium | reverse complement strand
GCAGACGCTCATGGGCGACACAGTTGGTGTGATTCACGCAGAGGGTCCACCTGTTCCCATTCCGAACACAGAAGTTAAGCTCTGTCGTGCCGACGATACTTGGCTGGCGACGGCCCGGTAAAATAGGTATGCGCCAACACCCAACAGAAAGGCATCTCATCGCGAGGTGCCTTTTGCTTTATAGACAAAGGCCCGGAGACGGCGTTGAACCGTTCCCGGGACGTTTTCATTTCATGGAATCTGCCTTCACCGCCTGCGAAACGCGGTTGTAGTCGTTCGTGAGGATCGTGTCGACGCCCATCGCGAGGTAGCGCGCCGCCTCCTCGCGGTCGTCCGAGTAAAAGAGATTCACCCGGATGCCGTGCGCGTGCGCCGCGTCGATCTGCTTCTGCACATAGTCCGGCGGATTGAGGCGGAAATGCGGGGAGAAGAGCTGAATCTTCGCGCAGCCGTGGTCCAGCGCCTTTTTCACGAGATCCCCATGCACGTCTCCGTCCGCGCCTGCGCAGCGTGGAATGTCCGGCGCGAGCCTGCCGAGCTGATCGAGGACGGCGGGATTCCCGCTCATGAAATAGCAGTGCTTTTCCGCGCCGAACTGCCGGATCAGGCCGATCATGCGGTTGAGATACTCCTCCGGGAGCGGATGCTCGTCGTCCCGCGATTTGACGTGCACGTTCATCACGACTTGGCACGCCAGCTTTTCGAGGATCTCCCGGAAGCATAGGATCCGCATCCCCGCAAACGCCGGTCCGGTCTTGACGCCGAAATCGAATGCCGCGAGCGATTCCATCGTGTGCTCCCAGATATACCCGGACCCGGTCGAGACGCGGTCGAGATTTGCATCGTGCAGGGAGACGATCTCGTGATCCGCCGTTTCCCAGAGGTCGAATTCGATCTCCTCCGCCCCCATCGCGACCGCTGCGCCGAATGCCGGCAGGGAGTTCTCCGGCGCGATCGTGTTGAAGCCGCGGTGTGCGCAGATGCGGGGATACGGCATGCGGCGATCCTCCGGCACGGTCGACGGACCCGACGGACGGTACTGACGCGGATTCCGCCCGTATTCCGTGTATTCCCAGTGCGCGGCGGGAGCGCGTCCGAAGCCTGCCGCCTTGACGTATTTCGCGTGCGGATCGATCTCCGCCGTCACCGTGCCGACCTCGCCGCCGAGGGACGCGAGGACGTCGCCGGAGGGGGCCGCGATCATTGACGCGCCGCAGACCTCCGGGGGCGTGCCGGGCTCGTCCGCCATGCTGACCGAGCAGCGGAGCACATAGGCGTTCGTGTTGTAGGCGAGGTGCCGGCTCATGATCTCGGACGCCGCGTGCCGGTCGCTGCGCTGAAGGGAACAGCCGACGATCACGTCCGGGCGGGCGCGCGCGATCATGGGGAACGCCTCATAGAAATAGAAATCGTAGCAGGTGAGGAACGCGTACCGGACGCCGCCGTGCGTGAGGATCACGGGCGGATCGCAGATCTCGGTGACGGAGGGATCGAGGCCGAGGGTGTCGCGCTCGAGCGGAGGCAGGTGCCGCTTTGCGTATTTGCCGACGAGAGTACCCGCGGGATCGAGCATCCACGTGGTGTTGCGGCCCATCGGCGAGTCTTCAAAGTCGAGGGTGTTGTAAAAGACGACCGCGCCGCAGCGGACCGCCGCCTCCCGGCATGCCTCGTGAAGGACGGGGGCATTCCGTTCGTGCTCCGCGATCACGGTGTCTCGGTCAGGCGCAGCCCACAGCACGTCGCTGTATTCCGGCAGGACTATGCAGTCGGCGTCGGTCACCCCGCGCAGCATTGCGAGCTCCCGGCGGAAACATTCGTCGCCGCGATCGCGGGTTTTCGCATAGGGCGGCTGGATCAGACAGATTTTCATCGCGTACCATGCTCCTGATGAATGACAAAGATGCGGCTCAGCCGAGTTTGAGGATCACTTCGGAGACGTCTCCGACGAGGGAGGCAAAGGCCTTGCCGTCGCCCGCCTTTCCGACGAGCGAGCCGTAATGCGTCGGGATGACGGCGGCGGGCTTCATGCGGCGGATCAGCGACGCGGCCTCGGCGGGCGTCATCGTATAGGTCCCGCCCACCGGGATGAGCGCGAGATCGCAGTCCACCGCGGCGGCATCGTCCGTCTCGTCGGTGTCGCCGGCCACGTAGACGCGGATCCCGCCGAGGGTGACGATATACCCGACCCAGTCGTTTTCGCGCGGATGGAAGCGCTTTTTCGGGTTGTACGCCGGGACCGTCTCGCATGCGATCCCGCAGGCGTCATACGATCCGTCCGGGCCGACCGTAAGCGTCTTCATCCCCGCCTCCTTCGCCTTGTCCGCCATCGACGCCGGGACGACGAGGAGGGTGTCCGCCTTGCGGATCTTCGCGATGGCGGAGGGGGAGAAGTGGTCGCCGTGCGGGTGCGTGACGAAGATCACGTCCGCGTCCTGCGGATTCCCTTTGATCTCGATCGGGTCGAAGTACAGCGTTTTGCCGCCGTCCTCGATGCGGATGCTGCTCTGCGTGTTGACCGTGATCCGGTCCGCGAGGGAGAGAATGTCCCGCATGGTGTGCTCCTTTCGTTCGTCCCACGCCTCGCCGGAGGGCGGGACAAGATCCGTTTCATAGCCGACGGGTTCGCCCATCACGGGGTACCCGGTTTCGTCGAAGTCCACGCGCTGGATGTTGAAATACCGCGGGGCGTAGGTGACGGTTTCGTTGTGTTCCTTCATGCCGTGGTACGCGCACCAGAGCTCCCGCCCGTCCGGGGAGCGGAAGAACGAGGCGTGCCCCGGGCCAAAGACGCCGTTCGCCATCGTGAAGAGGGGCTCCTCGTGCTTGATCCAGTTTGCGGGATCGCACATCTTCGCCCGGTCACACCGGTCACCGCCTATGTATTCGAGGACGCCGAAGCAATAGTGGTCCGACCAGCAGCCGTTCCCGGAATAGATGATGAAGAGCCGGGAGCCGGATTCGACGAAGAACGCGCCTTCGTTGATCGTGCCGTCGCCGTCGTAGGGCGGGACCGTCTCCCAGTCGTATTTCGCACGGGCGATCATGGCGCGCTCTTTTCCGAACGTCCAGGGATTGTCGAGCGCGAGGATGTCGAGCACCTGGCCGCGGTCGACGCGCGAGCAGCAGAGATACTGCTGGCCGTTTTCCGCCGTGTACACGGTGGGATCGATGGAGAAGATGTCCGGGGAGGGCTTGCACTTGAAGCGCCATTCGCCGAAGGGATCGTCACCGACGGCCTCCATGATGAAGAGGCGCTTCTGGCCGGGGGCTTCCTGCATCCGGCCGGAGGTGTAGATGTACCACTTCCCGTTGGAGCCGCGGTGCATCTCCGGGGCCCAGATATCGCCCCAGATCCCGTCCTCAGGATCGTTTGCTCGGTAAATCACGCGGGAATCGCCGGCCGTGCAGATTTCGGCGGCATGGCGGCTGCGGAAGAGCTCGAGGACCCGTCCGCGGGTGAAGAGCGCGTAGTAATACCCGGTCTCGGGCACATAGGTCATGAACGGATCGGGCGCATCGAAGGGGGATACGGGATTGCGGAAGGTTTTCATCGGAATCCACCTCGCATTATTGTCAGCCGCGGTACGGCTTTTTCTCCATTATAACAGAAAATCCGGCGGGTGTCAATCGATTGTTCTCCGCGCCGGAGATTCGGCGGGCGGAATTCTCGGGATTTCTTTCCGTCCTCATTGACATTGCCTCCGCTTCGATTTATAATACAGGCAGAACGTTCCCTTTGCATGAAATGACGGGAGGCGGTGTTCCCTTGAAACGATGTGAGCTGTCCGGCAAAAGACTTCTTGCCGCGATGATGATCCTTGCGCTGCTCTTTGCGCTCCCGTCCTGCCGATCGGGGCCGGATGAGCCGGAAACCGGTCCCGGAGAAACGCAGCAGGCGGACGTCGGGATCCCCGCCGATTTCGTCTGCACGGTCGTGCGCGGGGACGAATCGAGCGAGGCCGTGACGGATGCCGCGGTTGCGCTGCGGAAGATGCTCGAAGAACAGGGGCTGACGGTCGAGATCAAGACGGACTGGGTCAAGCGCGGCGAGGAGATCAAGCGATTCCGGAACGAGATCCTGATCGGCCCGACCAACCGCCCGGAATCCGAGGAGCTGTACCGGCGATTCGCGTCTGCGGCGGAACCGATGGACTATCTCATCACCGTCGGGGAACAGAACTGCATCGCGGCGGCGGACGAGTACATCCTTGAGGCGGCAGAGATCTTTGCCGAAAAATATGTCCGGCACATCGCCGGGGAAGGGGAGGAAAATATGGAACTGGAGAGAAAGCATGTGTTCCCCGCGGCGGGGATGACCCTCTACGGGATCGGGATCGGCGACTGGTCGATCGTGTGCCCGCCGGAATACACCGCGGAGGAGAGGGCGGATTTTGAGAAGGCGGCGGAGCTGTTCTACCGCCTGACGGGCGAGCGGATGGGTACGGACGGCACGCACCGGATCCTCGTCGGGACATCTTCGCCCCTCACGCCGCGGGAGAACGACCTCGGTTATCTCGTGCAGTTCGACGGAGAGGATCTGCACCTCGGCGGCGGAAATCCGTGGGCGGATCTGCGCGCGCTGTATCAGGGCCTCTTCTACGGCGCGCTCGGGATGGACGAGAGCTTTTCGCTGCCGGAGAACCTGCCCGGGGATCTGACCCTCGCGGAGGGCGTATTTCCGGACACGGCGAAGTCCCGCGCGTTCTCGATCTCCGGCTGGTGCACCTCGGGCGACGCGTATGACACGGAGACGCTCGTGCGGCAGACGGCGGAGGCGGGCTTCACCAAAGTGAGCGTCGCCGGGATCCATGACGCCGCTCTCTGCCGGAACATGCTGCGCTGGTGCGCGATCTGGGATCTTGAAATCCTCTGGACGGGCGTCTCGTGGGACGGCTTTGACGAATCGGTCTGGCAGGGCGTCGCTTCGGCCATGGACGCGCCGCACGTCTGGGGACTCTATCTCTGCGACGAGCCGAATTCCTCGATCTTCGGCGGGCTCGCCGCGTGTGTTTCCAAGATGCAGTCCCTCACCGATCAGGTGCCGTTCATCAACCTCTTCCCGATGTACGCGAACGAACAGCAGCTCGGCAACCCGACCTACCGCGCGCACGTGAAGGAGTTCTTTGATACCGTTTCCCCGCCGTGGGCCTCGGTCGATATCTATCCCTGCAACACGAGAGGCCTTTACGACGGCTACATGGAAAACCTCGCGATCGTGGCGGACGAATGCCGGAAGCGCGACGTCCCGTTCTCCGTCTATCTCCAGAGCGTGTCGTTTGCCGCGAGCAAGCGGACGCCCTCGGAGAAGGATCTCGAGTGGCAGACCTGGTGCATCCGGTCCTTCGGCGCGTCCGAGGCGATCTACTTCACCTACATGACGCCGTACAGCAGCGCGGAGGACTTCAAGCCCGCGCTCATCGACCATGACCTCGCGCCGACCGATCGCTGGTACGCCGCGCAGAAGATCAACGCGGAGTTCGCCGCCCTTGATGCGGCCTTCGCGCGCTATCCCGCGAACCTCGGCGTGTTCACGGTCAACGACACCCGCGCGCCGTACATGAAGTTCTCCGGGCAGCTTGATCCGGGCGATATCCTCCCCGTGATCGAGACGGACAACCGCGTGCTCTTCGGGTGCTTCTCGGACGGGGCGGGCGGATATGCCTTCACCGCGGTCAACTGCGAAGATTTGCAGAAGGACACCGCGGCCGCGGTGCGCGTGAAGACCGACGCCGATGTCACGCTCTGGCAGAACGGTGCGTCGACGCGGCTCACCCCCGACGCGGAGGGCTTCGTCTCCTTCTTCCTGGAGAACGGCGAGGGCGTCTTCTGCGAGATCGGGAGATAAAGAAATCCGAAAACAAGAATCGATGATACAGAAAAGGAGACAAGCCATGTTTTCTTCCGCGTGGATCACCCATCCCGACGCCCGTTATTCCGAAAACCGGATCTGGCTCTTCAAAAAGACCTTTACCCTGAACGAAAAGCCGGCGCGCGCGGCTCTCCGTATTTCCGCCGAGGCGCGGTACAAGCTCTTCGTCAACGGACAGCGCGCCGCCTTCGGTCCCTGCCGTCCGTCCGGGGAGGAAAAATATTACGACACGCTCGATCTCGCGCCGTATCTCAAGGCCGGGGAGAACGAGCTCTTCTGCGAAGTCCTCGCGCTCGCGGACAACAGCGACATGACCAAGCCGACCCTCGTCTACGGCGTACGGCGCACCGGGAACATGCTCCTCGCCCTGGAGCTCGACTGCGGGGAATGCGTGATCCGCACCGACGAGGGCTGGGTGTGCGCGCCATCGCCGAACGCGGAATGGGAATCCCACACCGGGGAAGCCGGAGCCGCGATGTTCGAGGAGCACGCGCACGGAGGGGAGGCCGTCTGGGTCGGCGCGAAAGTCGCGGCACAGGTCGATTCGCTCCGGGAGGAGCCCTATCCGTGGGGGATCGTCAATCCGATGTTCGTGATCCCGCGGCCCATCCCGATGCTCTATCAGAAGGACGTGCCCTTCCGCGATGCGGGCGACGGATTCTATATCGCCGACGAGCTGACCTTCGGTTTCCCGCGCCTCAGTTTCGCGGGACAGGGAAAGGTCCGGGTGACGTACGCCGAATCCTTCGGCAGCGGACACGAAAAGGGGGACCGCCTCGACCGCTCGCTGCCCTTCCGCGGCGTCTGGGATGCGCTCGACGTCGACGGGACGCTCGTGTGGGAGCCGTTCTGGCCCCGGTGCGCGCGGATCATCCGGATCGCATGCGAGGGGGACGTTCGCCTCTCCTCGCTCACGTTCACGGAGATCGGCTATCCCCTGACCGTGCCGGCGGGATGCGATTTCGGCAGCGAAGAGGACAACCGCCTCTGGCAGATCTCCGTCGCGACGCTCATGCGCTGCATGCAGGAGAGCTACGAGGACTGCCCGTACTATGAACAGCTGCAGTACGCGATGGACACCTCCCTCCAGATGCTGTTCAATTATCAGCTCACGGACGACGACCTCCTCGCGCGCAAGGCGATCCGGGACTTCCGCCTCAGCCAGCGCGCCGACGGCCTCCTCTCGAGCCGTTATCCGACGGTGGAGGCGCAGTTCATTCCGTCGTTTTCCTTCTATTATATCTTCATGGTCGCCGAGCACTGGCGCCGCTTCGGGGATCTCTCCCTCGTGCGGGAAAATCTGCGGGCGATCGACGGCGTGCTCGAATGGTTCGGCGGATGCGTCGACGAAACCGGGCTGGTGCGCCGCTCGATGTACTGGGACTTCATCGACTGGGCAGCGACGTGGCGTGCCGGCGTCCCGTCGGTCGGGGAGGACTGTCACATGGCAGTCGCCTCCGCGATGTACGTCTACTTCCTCCGGGCGGCGGCGGAGCTTGCGGATCTCTGCGGCCGGACGTCGACCGGGGACGAATACCGCCAACGCGCCGACCGATGCGCCGAAGCCATCGAAACCCTCTGCTGGGACGAGGACCGCGGCCTCTATGCCGACGAAACGAAGCACGCCTATTTCAGCCAGCACATGCAGGTCTGGTGCACGCTCGCCGGGATCGCCGACGAAGCCCGCGCGCGCCGGATCATGGAAAACGCCGTCGGGCTCAGGACGAAATGCACCTTCGCCTATGCGTATTTCTGGTTCCGGGCCCTTGAGCAGGTCGGGATGTACGACGAATGCGAGCCGATGATCGACCGCCTGCGCGCGCTGCCCGCCCTGAACTGCACGACGATCCCCGAGACGCCGGATGCGCCGCGCAGCGACTGTCACGCGTGGGGCGCCATCGCGATCTACGAGTTTGCGGCGGTCCTCCTCGGCGTGCGGACGGTCTCGGCGGCGGAAAACAAGCTCCGCATCGCGCCGCGCATCGACGGCAGGGATCACGCGAAGGGCACGGTCTACACATGCGCCGGTCCGGTCCGCATCGAATGGACGTTTACGGACGGCCTCTTCACCCTGCGCGTCCGGTCCGCCTCCGGATCAGAAAAGGAAATCGTCCTCCCCGACGGTCAGACCGTCGTCACGCAGTACGCCGACGTCTCCCTCGCGGCGCGTCTCTGAACGCCCGATTCGGATTTGAGAAAGGAGTATCCCATGTCACTCTACGATCTGCACACCTCCCTCGCGGACGCCGATCTTGCGGCGCGTCTGCCCTATTCCTATGATCCCGCGATGCCGCTCGGACCGCAGAAGGCGCGCGCCGACCGCGTGTTCCGCTCCCTCCTCGGCTATGACCGGATGCCCGTTCCCGCGGGCGCGCCGGATGTCGCGGTCGAATTCACGGCGGACGAGGATCCGCGCTTTACCGAGATCCGCTTCACGTTCGAGAGCGAGCCCGGATTCCGCGTTCCGGCGCATCTTCTCCTCCCGAAGGCGGCGTCCCCGCTCTCCGAGGGCGGGCGTCTGCCGGTTATGATCTGCCTCCAGGGACATTCGACCGGGATGCACATCTCCCTCGGCCGCGCGAAATTCCCCGGAGACGAAGAGACCATCGCAGGCGGCCGGGATTTCGCCCTGCAGGCCGTGTCGCGCGGATACATTGCCATTGCGATGGAGCAGCGGGGCCTCGGGGAACTCAAGCACGGCGGCGGATGCCTTCTTCCGGCGTCGCAGGCCCTCCTGATCGGCCGCACGCTCCTCGGGGAGCGCATCTACGACATCAGCCGCCTCCTCGACGCCATCGAGAACGGTCTGTGCGATGCCGCCGATCCCGCGCGGGTGTACCTCATGGGCAATTCCGGCGGCGGAACGGCCACCTGGCACGCGGCGGCGATCGAGCATCGGCTCGCGGGCGTCATGCCGTCCTGCGCGTTCAACCTCTACCGCAAGTCGATCTACGCGATGGACCACTGCATCTGCAACCACATCCCGCACATTCTCGAAAAGATGGAAATGCCCGACCTCGCGATGCTGGCCGCGCCGGTCCCGGTTGTGATCGTCTGCGGACGGGAGGACGGGATCTTCCCGCTCGACGGGGTCCTCGCCGGATTTGAGACGGTGAAGGCCGTGTATGCCGCGGCAGGTGCGCCGGATCGGTGCCGGCTTGTGATCGGAGAGGGCGGTCACCGCTTCTATCCCGAGGACGGCTGGCCGGTGTTTGAAGAACTGACAGTGAAGAAATAAAGAAATAAGGGAGGACGGATCCCATGAAGGAAAACAGACTCTGGTATACGGCTCCCGCCGCCGACTGGAACGAAGCGCTCCCCATCGGGAACGGTAGGCTCGGGGCCATGATCTACGGGGGCGTCGCAGAGGAGCGGATGCAGCTCAACGAGGAGAGCATGTGGTCCGGGTGGGTATGGCCCGAATCCGACAGCCCGAAGACGCGCGAGCACCTCGACGAAATGCGCCGCCTGATCTTCGAGGGCCGCTACACCGAGGCGCAGCAGCTGTGCAACCGGTACATGATCTGCCGCGGGGAAGGGCATCACGGTGTCCGCGGGGCATACGGATCCTATCAGACCGCCGGTGAGCTGACCGTCACGTTTCTCGGCGCGGACGAAGCGGTTCCGGACGACTACCGCCGTGAACTGATCCTCGACGAGGGGCGGGCCGCGGTCACGTTCGGGAATACGAAGCGGGAATTCTTCGTCTCGCCGACTTACAACACCATCGCCGCGCGGTTCACCGGGGCGGTCGGCGGGGCCGTGGTCCGGTATGCGCGGGACTATGCGGCGATCCTTCCCGATGACGGCGAGATCACGGCGGTCGGGTATCTGCCGCTGGCCTATGCTGTCCTGATCCGGTATGAGACCTCCGGGGATACGCTCACGATCTGGGCGACCGCCGCGACCGCGTATCACAGCGACCGGGATCCCCGCAAGGTCTGCCGGGAAACGCTTGATCGGGCGACGGCGGCGGGCTTTGACGCGCTCCGGGACGACGCGCGGGCGTATTTTGCCGATCTGCTCGGACGCGCGGAGATCACCTTCGCCGGATCCAGGGCGAAAGCGGACGTCCCGACGGATGGGCGGCTCGCGGAACCGGAGAACGATCCCGGCCTCGCAGAGCTCTATTTCAACTTCGGGCGGTATCTGCTCGCGGCGTCCTCGAACGGTGTCCTCCCCGCGAACCTGCAGGGGATCTGGTGCAAGGACTACGAGGCCCCCTGGAGCGCGGACTACCACATCAACATCAACATCCAGATGAACTACTGGTTCGCCGAGACCGCGGGTATGCCCGAACTCGTCCGGCCGTTCTTCGACTTCCTCAAGATGATCGCGAAAGCCGGGGAGCGGACCGCGCAGATCGCCTACGGGTGCCCAGGCTGGGTCGCGCATGCCATCTCGAATCCGTGGGGCTACACCTCGCTCGGGTGCAATCCGGTGTACGGCGCGTTTGCGGCGGCGGGGGCGTGGTGCCTGCGTCACGTCAAGGAGCGCTGGCTGTTCAGCGGGGACGATGCGATCCTCGGGGAATTCTATCCGGTGATACGCGGCGCGAGCGAATTCTTTGCCGCGTATCTCGTCCGCGATCCGCGCACCGGTTATCTCGTCACCGCGCCCGCCAGCTCGCCGGAGAACAGCTTCAAGAGCCCGACGGACGGCGCGACGGTCAACATCTGCGCGGGGCCGACGATGGATACGAGCATCGTGCGCGAGCTCTTCCGCTTCAACATCGACGCGGCGCGCGCTCTCGGGACCGACGAGGACTTCGCCCGGAAGCTCGAAGATCTCGAGGGGCAGCTGACGCCGCTCCGGATCGGAAAGCGCGGCACGATCCTCGAGTGGTCGGAGGACTTCGAGGAAGCGGAGCCCGGCCACCGCCACATGTCCCACCTCTACGGACTCTACCCGGCGGCAGAGATCACCCGCTCGACGGGGGAAACCTTCGAGGCGGCGCGGAAGACCATCGAGCGCAGACTGGCCTGCGGCGGCGGTCACACCGGCTGGAGCCGCGCGTGGATCATCAATTTCTTCGCGCGCCTCGGGGACGGGGAAGCGGCGCATGAGAATTTCATCGCCCTGCTTCAGAAGAGCACCCTGCCGAATCTCTTCGACAATCACCCGCCGTTCCAGATCGACGGGAACTTCGGCGGTACGGCCGGGATCGCGGAGATGCTCCTGCAAAGCCACGACGGCGCGATCGACGTGCTCCCCGCGCTGCCCCGCGCATGGGCGGTGGGAGCCTTCCGGGATCTCCGTGCGCGCGGCGGATTCCGGGTCAGCACCGAATGGAAGGACGGATGCGTCACGCGCTGCACGGTCGAGGGCAAACCCGGCGTCCGGAGCATCCTGCGCGTGAACGGCGAGGTGATCGCCTTTGAGGGCTCGGTCGAATATACTGCCTGAATCCAAGAGCTCCGGTTCTCTTTTCGGGGGACCGGGGCTCTTTTGCGCGCACCGCATTGACAAAACGGGGAAAAGCGTGTATAATAGGGGGCAAATCCGAAGCGATCCACAGCGGGAGGCAGGCATGGCGGAGCGAGCCGTATTCACCAACATGTGCATGGTGTCGCGCGGGGACGAGGTCCTCGTACAGCGGCGCAGTGACCGGAATTGGCCCGGGATCGTCTTTCCCGGCGGACACGCGGAGCCCGGGGAGGCGTTCGTCGAATCCGTGATCCGCGAGGTGCGCGAGGAGACGGGGCTGACCATCGAGCGGCCCGAGCTCTGCGGCGTAAAGCAGTTCGAGGACGATGACGGCGCGCGCTATGTCGTCTTCCTCTACCGGACGGACCGCTTTTCCGGGGAGCTGACCTCTTCCGACGAGGGCGAGGTGTTCTGGGTGAAGCGCGACGAGGTGGCATCCCTGCCGCTCGCATCCGGCGTCGCCCCGATGCTGCCCATTTTCTTCGGCGATTTTCCGCGCGAACTGATCTGGCGGGAGGGGATCCCCCTTCTGATTTGACTGTTACGCGTGTCGCGTATTTGTAAACATTTGCTCCCGAATGGGATTTTCTCCCGGAAAATTTACGAAAATGTTTGACAAATCGCTCTTTTTGTGATATACTATATCGGTATTTAGCGCCGCAGACTCAAGCGGCGCGTCGGAGCGGAGGACGGTATGCCGCGGTTTTTCATCGAATCTGCCGATCTCAGCCCCGACGGGCGGGTCATCCTCGCGGGCGAAGACGCCGCGCACATCACGAAATCGCTCCGCATGAAGCCGGGCGAGCGCGTGACCCTCTGCGACGAGGCGGGCGTCGAATACGAGACGGTCATCCTCGCGGCCGGGGATGAGGTGGAATGCGAAATCCTCTCTTCCAAACCGTCGGAGAACGAACCGCCGTACCGCGCCGTCGTCTATCAGGCGCTCGTCAAGGGCGACCGATTTGAGACGGTGCTCATGAAATCGACCGAACTCGGCGCCGCGAAGATCGTCCCCGTCGCCTCCGCGCGATGCACGGTCCGCCTCACGCCGAAGGAATACGCGAAAAAACGGGAACGCTGGCAGAGGATCGCCGCGGAAGCCGCCAAACAGTGCGGACGCGCCCGGATCCCCGAAGTCACCGATCCCATGACGTTCCGGGATGCCATTCGGGAAGCGGCACGGGCGGATCTGCCCCTCTTCTGTTACGAAGCGGAGGGGACCGAACCGCTGTCCGCGCACTGTACGGGCGACAGGATCCCGGAAAGTGTGTCCGTCGTGATCGGACCGGAGGGCGGGTTTGAACCGGCGGAAGCGGAAGAAGCCCGCGCGCTCGGGATGAAGATGACCGGCCTCGGACATCGGATCCTGCGCACGGAGACCGCCGCGCCGGCTACGCTCGCCTGCCTCTCGTTCCGCTACGAGATGGGACGGGAGCCGTAAGCGGCACATTCTTACAGAGATTACAGTTTCAGAAATATCGGAAGAGCTTCAGGCGCGCCGCGTGCCGGAGCATGGAAAGGAGAAGACCTCCCGGCGGGGGGTCCATCGGGAAATTGGATATGGCTAAGGCAAGACAGTCCGCCAAGAAGAGCGGTTCCAACAAGATGAAAGCGGTGAGCAAGTCGAGAGCGGGGCAGATCGTCCTCGTGCGGATTCTGGTCATCGTTCTCGTCGCGGTCGTCGTCGGGATCCTGTTTGATTTCGTCCGCGGCGACGCGATCCGGGAGTTCCCGTTCCATACCTACACCCTGCCGGTGCTTCGTCTGGTATTCCCGGTTCTTTTGGCCGCGGCTGTCGCGTACCTCGTCGTGACCGTCTGGAAGAGGATCGACACCTCCACCCACTGGGTCACGCCGGAAATGCTCGTCGGGATCGGGTTCTACCTCTCCCTGACCGCGGTGTTCTACGACCGCTTCACTTCGTTCCCGCCGCTGTTCTACACGGTTTCCGTGATCGGCTGCGTGCTGTTCGCCGTCTATTACATCTACACCGTGCTGCTTTATAAATAATCAGCGGGGATCCGGTACCCATGGCTTGACAGATCGCGACATGATTCCGTCAAGCCATTTTCAGTCAGTCTCTCTGCGCGTTAACAAAATATTCATAAAACGAGGACATAAATCGTCCCGGAAACGCCCGATTTCCGGCCCGATTTCCGGTTACCTTGTGCTAAAAGATGAAGCGACACGAAAAAAACACACAAAAACTATGAAAATTTCCGATTTCCCTATTGAAAAAACACAAAAAGTCATGTAGAATATAGTGTAGTATTAACAATCACATAAAAACGAGGAATTCAGGAAGGGTCAGATTATGTCAAACCGTCTTTTTCAGGGAATCATTCACCAAATGAGAGATGCCGTTGACCGCGTGATCGGCGTCATCGACGACAACGGCGTCATCATCGCGTGCAGCGAACTGGTCAAGATCGGCGAAATGAGACAGGGTGTGCGCGACGAGCTCGCCTACACCTCCGATGCCGTCACCTCCGGCGGTTACACCTACAAGCCGATCGGCACGGGCTCCAAGTGGGAGTACATCGTCTTCATCGAAGGAGAAGACAAGTATGCCGAGAAGATCGCCACCATCCTCGCGGTCTCCCTCGCCAACATCAAGAACCTCTACGACGAGAAATACGACAAGAATTCCTTCATCAAGAACATCATCCTCGACAACATCCTCCCGAGCGACATCTACATCAAGTC
>JAFZPN010000191.1 GCA_017550315.1 Clostridia bacterium | reverse complement strand
GAACGCCAACGGCTCCAAGGACAGCAAGGACCAGTACGGCTTCGTGACCCAGTCCAACGACCTGACCGACGGCGTGGCAGCGGGCTGCATGGTCGACTTCTCGACCCGCGACGACGACGGCCGCCCGGTCATCACCCTCGACAACGAGCGCACCTACGCCTTCTGGGAAAAGTACTACGCGATGATGTTCAACAACGAGGCCTGCATGCTCAACCCCGTCGGCACGGATGACTCCATCGCCATCATGACCGCCTTCGGCGCCGGCCAGTTCATGATGACCGACAACAAGCTCTACCAGTCCCCGATCTACCTGCGCGACATGGAAGACGACTTCATGATCCTGCCCATGCCGAAGCTGGACCTCGATCAGCCTCACTACAACACCAGAATCCACGACTCCTGCACCATCTTCGGCGTCCCGGTCACCATCGGCGGCACGGACTGCCTCTCCGCGGCTCTCGAAGCGCTCGCTTCCGAATCCTTCAAGGAAGTCACGCCCGCTTACTATGAGATCGCCTTGAAGGTGAAGTTCACCCGCGACTCCGACTCCGGCCGCATGATCGAGCTCTGCCACGAGAACGTCACGATCGACTTCGCGGCGCAGTGGTCCAACAAGCTCGGCGACATCAACCACTTCTTCCGCGGACGCGCGGACGCGAAGGATGAAGCCATCGCCTCCGCCATCCAGCGGAACCAGAAGGTCTGGAACAAGTCCCTGGACAAGCTCATCGCCTCGCTCGAAGCGCTTGACTGATCCGGCTAAAACAGAAAAAGCAGGGGACCGTCTCTCACCGGGACGGCCCCCTTTTCATGTTCTTCCGATTTATGCGTGCGCTCCCGCGTCTCCCTTCGCGAGGATCTCTTCCGCGATCTCGCGCTTTGTGCGGCATTCGTCCATCGCGCGCTTCTCGATCCACCGGTGCGCCTCGGCTTCGCTCATCCCGCTCTCGGAAATGAGCAGCCACTTCGCGCGGTTCACCGTCCGGATCTCCCGCATCCGTTCCTCGAGCGAGACCGCGGCCCTCTCGGTCATCCGGCCCCGCTCCGCCGCCGCGATCAGCCAGTCGAGCGCCTGCCCCACCGTCTGCCGCGAGGTCGGCCTCGGCAGCGTGAAGACCCCGCTCTGCGCCATCTTCTCCCACACGGCGGGATAGGCGTCGCCGCGCACGAACAGGAGCACCGCCGCGCACCGCTCCCCCGCATCCTGCGCAAAGCGGAGACCGCTCTCGTCCGGGAGGGGCGCGTGGATCAGGATGAGGTCGTACGTCCGGTCCGCGAGGATCCGCCTCGCCTCATCCGCCGTCTTCACCCGGCTGAGCGGGGAAAACCGCGCGGCGGGCAAGAGCGGCGTGAGGGACTCGTTGAACGTCTCCGCCGCCGATACGACGAGCACGCTGTAGATCGCATCCTCCGTCATCCGCATCGCCTCCCTCCGGTGTAGTCCGTGATATCCGGCGTCCTCCGCCTCAG
The DNA here is from genome assembly GCA_017550315.1 of Clostridia bacterium. GTDB lineage: Bacteria > Bacillota > Clostridia > Oscillospirales > CAG-272 > UMGS1696. The sequence goes on along the minus strand of JAFZPN010000191.1, from coordinate 6,004 downwards.
AATTCCCATCCGCCGTCCCGTCCGTAGAGCGCGATGATCTCGGGCGGCAGGATTTCACCGACAAAGCCGCTCTGCCGCATCAGGCGCGCCGCTTCGCTGTAGGATTCCGGGAGCATCTCGTAGCGCGCGAGGGTCTCCCGGGATGCCGTGTACAGGTTGAAATTCGTCTCCGGAGGCGGCGTCAGGCCCCGGCGGATCCCGTCGAGCGCCGCTTCGATGAGGACCGCGAAGACGAGGTAGGGGTTGGCCGTCGGATCGGGCGAACGGACCTCCGCGCGGCGGTAAGCCGGGGACATGGCAGCCGGGACCCGGATGAGCTGCGAGCGGTTCTCGCGCGACCACGTGATCCAGCGCGGCGCCTTGTCGAGTCCGAAGCGGGCATAGGAATCCTCCGCCGGGTTGAGGAAGACCGTCAGCTCCCGGATGTGCGCGAGGATCCCCGCGATGACGGCGGGCAGGGTGTCTTCTTTTCCGCGCGCGGCGGAGAGGTTGACGTGGAAGCCGTTGCCGGGCCGGTCTTCGAGCGGCTTGGGGGAGAAATCGGCCCAGACGCCGTTCTGCCCCGCCACGGTCCGGACCACGGTGCGGAAGGTCACGGCGTCGTCGGCGGCGGACAGAGGGTCGGACGCGCGGAAGTCGATCTCGTTCTGCCCGGGTCCCATCTCATGATGCGAGCCCTCGGGCACGATCCCCATCTTCTCGAGCGTCAGGCAGATCTCCCGCCGCACGTTCTCGCCGCGGTCATCCGGCGCGATGTCCATGTAGCCCGCCTCGTCGTAGGGGATCATGGTGCGCTCGCCCTCCTCGCCGGTCTTGAAGAGATAGAACTCCATCTCCGGACCGAAGCGGAAGGAGACCCCCTCCTCCCCGGCGCGGCGGACCGCTTCTTTCAGGATGCGTCTCGTATCGCACGCGAAGGGCTCCCCGCCCGGTCTCAGCACGTCGCAGTACATGCGCACGACACGCCCGTGATCGGGACGCCACGGCAGGACGGCGAGCGTCGCGGGATCGGGGCGGAGGAAAAGATCGGACGAGGCCTCGTCGCCGAATCCGTCCACTGCGGACGCGTCGAACGGGATCCCCTCGTCGAGCGCGCGGGCGAGCTCCCCGGGCATGATCGAAAGATTCTTCTGTCTGCCGAACACGTCGCAGAACGCCAGACGGATGAACTTCACGTCCTCCTCTCCGACGTATTCCAGCACCTCCGTGGCAGAGTAATTCATCGTTCCCATAGCGCCCTCCGAATGACATTGCATTTTTACTCATTATAGCAGATGATTTTGTCGATTTCTTCAATCTTCGCCGAATATTCGATGAATTTTCATGCCAATCCTGTGCGAAAAGCCGTCTTGACAAACCGCGGCCGGTGCTGTATAATGATGCGGTAAAAAACCATATCCATACCGAACCGGAGGAGAAGCCATCGATGGAAAAACGGGAACAGATTTACGAGGGAAAGGCGAAGAAGGTCTTTGCGACGGACGATCCGGAGCGCTACATCGTCTCCTACAAGGACGACGCGACGGCGTTCAACGGCCTGAAAAAGGGCACGATCGCGGGCAAGGGCATCATCAACAACCGGATGAGCAACGCGCTGATGAAGCGGCTCGAAGCGGCCGGGATCCCCACGCACTTCGTGGAGGAACTGAGCGACCGTGAGACGCTCGTGAAAAAGGTGAAGATCGTGCCGCTCGAGGTGATCGTGCGCAATCTCTCCGCCGGGTCCTTCTCGAAGCGCTACGGCGTGGAGGAGGGCATTGTCTTCGCCGAGCCGACGGTGGAATTCTCCTATAAGAACGACGCGCTGGCCGATCCGCTCCTCGCGGAGGATCACATCTCCGCCCTCGAACTGGCCTCGAAGGAAGAGGTCGCCCTGATCCGGAAGTACGCCCTGGCGGTGGACGAGATCCTCACGGCGTTCTGGAAGGAATGCGGCGTCACGCTCGTCGACTTCAAGCTGGAGTTCGGCAAGACGGCGGACGGGACGGTCATCCTCGCGGACGAAATCAGCCCGGACACGTGCCGGCTGTGGGACGCACAGACGGGCGAGAAGCTCGACAAGGACCGCTTCCGCAGGGATCTCGGCGGCGTCGAGGATGCGTATGCGGAGGTCATGAAGCGGCTTCTGGCGCATGGATGAGCGGGCAGGACAAACGAAACAGGAAAACAGCAGAAGCGCGCACCGTTTGATCGCGGTACGCGCTTTTCCCATGCGCTCATATTCCCGCGAAGGCAAAAAAGGAAAGCCCCGTGAGGCTTTCCCGTTTTCGTTTTGTCCGCTGATCCCTGCGGCGGTGCTCAGTGCTTCTTGCCCTGGTTCGCGACGGCTTCCATCTTCGCCTTCAGCGCTTCCTCGTCGCCGAGGTAGTAGTGCTTCAGGACGTGGAAATTCTCGTCGAATTCATACACCAGCGGCGTGCCGGTCGGGATGTTCACCCCGATGATCTCTTCGTCGGAAATGTTGTCGAAGTACTTCACCAGCGCGCGGAGGGAGTTGCCGTGCGCCGCGATCACGACGCGGCGGCCCGCTTCCATGTCCTTTTTGATGACGTCATTGAAGTACGGAACGACGCGCTCGATGGTCGTCTCGAGGCTCTCGTGCAGAGGCAGCTCGGCGGGATCCACGTCGCGGTACGCCGGGTTGTTGCTCGCCGCTCTCTCGTCCGTGGGATCGAGGGCCGGGGGCTTCACGTCGAAGGAACGGCGCCAGATCTTCACCTGCTCCTCGCCGTACTTTTCGGCGGTCTCGGATTTGTTCAGGCCCTGCAGCGCGCCGTAGTGACGCTCGTTCAGCTTGTAGCTCTTGTGAACCGGCAGCCACGCGCGGTCCATCTCGTCGAGGACGTGGTTCAGGGTGTGGATCGCTCTCTTCAGATAGGAGGTGTAGCAGACGTCGAAGTCGTAGCCCTGTTCTTTCAAGAGACGGCCCGCGTTCTTCGCTTCTTCGTGACCCTTTTCGCTCAGGTCGACGTCCATCCAGCCGGTGAAGAGATTCAGCTTGTTCCATTCGCTCTCGCCGTGGCGGATCAGTACGAGTTTCATCATGTTCTTGTATTCCTTTCGGATGTGATGGAATTTAACCGATTCATTATACACGATTCCGCGCGGGATGTCAAGATTCCCGGCGAATTTTGCCGCCTTGCCTCCTCATCGGATGACGTCGGCGATGAGGGGGATCTCGGCGGCGGGCGCGTCGGAGAAGAAGAGCGCGTCCCGGAGCATCTCCTCCCCGGCGTCGAGCTTCTGTTCGTCCGCGGCATAGAGGGTGGCGAGCGGCTGACCGCGATCGACCCATGCGTTCGGCGCGGCGTGCAGGATCAGCCCGGCAGAGAGATCGGGATCGTCTTCCTTCTTCATCCGGCCCGCGCCGCAGAGACACGAGGCCAGCCCGATCTTCTCGGTGTTCGCCGCCGTGAAATAGCCGTCCGTCCACGCGGGGATCTGACGCACCGCCGGCGCGCGCTCAAAGCGGTTTTCCTCGATGTACGAGACGTCTCCGCCCTGCGCCGCGATCCATTCGAGGAATTTCGCGTACGCGCGGCCGTCCCGGAGGTGTTCCTCGGCCTCCCGGAGCGCTTCCTCGCGCGGGGTGCCCAGGGAGAGCGTGACCATCTCGGCGGCAAGGCGGACGGCGACCGTGCGGATGCCCCAGCCGGGTGCGTCCCCGCCGCGCAGGATCTTCACGGCCTCTTCGACCTCGAGGGTGTTGCCGATCTGCGGCGCGAGGGGAAATTCCATCGACGTGACGAAGGCGGCCATGCGTCTGCCGTGCGCGTGCCCGATGTCGGTCATGGTCCGGGCGAGCAGGCGGGCGTCGTTGGCGGTCTTCATGAACGCGCCGCTGCCGTACTTGACGTCGAGGACGATGGATTCGGAGCCCGCGGCGAGCTTTTTGGACATGACGGAGGAGGCGATCAGGGGGACGGAATCGACGGTGCCCGTGACGTCGCGCAGGGCATAGAGCTTCTTGTCCGCCGGGGCGAGGTTCGCGGTCGTACCCACCACGGCGACGCCGACCCGCTTCACCTGCGCGAGCAGCTCCTCCTCGGTGAGGGATACGCGGTAGCCGGGGATCGATTCGAGTTTGTCGACCGTGCCGCCCGTGTGTCCGAGGCCGCGGCCCGACATCTTGGCGACGGAGAGGCCCATGGAGGCGGCGAGGGGCGCGGTGATGATGGAGGTGAGGTCCCCGACGCCGCCGGTGCTGTGCTTGTCCGCCGAATGGGGCAGGGAAGAGAGGTCGACCAGGTCGCCGGAGTTCGCCATGGCTTCGGTGAGGGCCGCGCACTCCTCGGCGTTCATGCCGCGGAGGCAGACGGCCATGCAGAAGGCTGAGGCCTGATAATCCGGGATCTCCCCCTTCGTGCAGCCGTCGACGAAAAACGCGATCTCCTCTGCGGTGAGCGCGGCGCCGGCTTTTTTCTTTTCGATCAGCTCGATCATGCGCATGGCCATGGCACGGTCTCCGTTCTTTCAGTCAGATTCAGATTGTCTGTTCCCGGCGGGTTCGTCCCACCGGAAGAGGATTTCCTTCGCTTCGATAAAGAGATGCGCCTCGCGCACGTACGGTTCGGCACTCTGCCAGAGGTAGCAGATATAAAAGACCTCTTCATATCCGTCGTAGCGGTAGAGGAATTCGAGCTCCCACGCGCCGCGGTTGATCTCTGCGATCAGGGTCTCGGCGGGGACGGACTGGCGGAATTCGCGGTCCTCCTCCCACGCGAAGAGATCGCAGCGGACGGCCTCTTCCGGCGGCTGGGAGAGGGCGAACGTCACCGCCGCGGGGCCCGTGTTCGGCCAGTCACGGCCGTATTCCGGCGTGAAAATGCCGTCCGGGAAGAAGAAGGTCAAGGCGCCGTCACAGATCTTGGCGGATTTCGCCCGGCAGTCGTGCAGGCTGAAGGCCGATTGGTCCGTGCTTGTCCGGTCATAGGAGGATAACGGTTTCATGGGAGCCTCCTTAAGGTTCATTCTTTCCCGAGGTCCGCGGGGGAGAAGGACTGGGGCAGGAGCGCGGCGAGGGGGAATTCCCGGATCTCTCGTCCGTCGCTCAGGACGACGGTGAAATCGTCCCGGCAGAATTCGCGCATCACCTGGCGGCACACCCCGCACGGAGGCGTGAAGGACGTGATCCGCCCCTCCTCGCCGCCGACGATCGCGATGCGCTCAAAATCCCGCGCGCCGTCCCGGACCGCCGAGAAGAAGGCGACCCGCTCCGCGCAGACCGTCGGGCCGAACGCCGCGTTCTCGATGTTGCAGCCCGTGTAGACCCGCCCGTCGCGGCAGAGGAGCGCGGCCCCGACGTGGAAATGCGAATACGGGGCGTAGGAATGGAGCGTCATCTCCCGCGCAAGGGCGATCAGATCCGCGTTCGTCATGCCTGCGGACCCTCGTCGGATTCGTCGGACTCTTCGGGTTTCTCGGATTCTGCGGGTTCATTGGAGGTTTCCGCCGCTTCGGCGTTCTCTTCTTCGGGCGTCTCTTCCGGCGCCGGATAGAGGGCGGCCTTGACGTCGGCGAGGGTGATCCGCATCAGCTCTTCGCGGGTGATCGTCTCCATCTCGGCGATGCGGTTGGCCTGTTCCGTGAGGATCTTCTCGAACGTGTTGCGCACGCCGCGGGCATTGCCGAACTCTCCGGCTTCCTCGGCGGCGGCGGTGAAGTATTCCGCGACTTCTCCTTCGGCATCCTCGTCGAGGACGTAGTACGCCTTCTTGCAGTTGAGGCGGAAGATGCCGATCATCTCCTCGGCGGTGTAGTCGGCGAAGTTCACGTATTTGTTGAAGCGCGAGCGCAGGCCGGGATTCGAGTTCACGAATTCCTCCATGAGCTCGGTGTATCCGGCGACGATCACGACGAGGTCGTCGCGGTGGTCCTCCATGTTCTTGAGCAGCGTGTCGACCGCCTCGTAGCCGAAGTCGTTCTCGGACCGGCTCGTGAGGGCGTACGCCTCGTCGATGAAGAGGACGGAGCCGAAGGCGCTTTCGCAGACCTTCGCGGTCTT
>JAFZPN010000190.1 GCA_017550315.1 Clostridia bacterium | reverse complement strand
GTCTTCGATCACGGCGCAGAGAATGAAAGTTTCATAATCGTACAGGAGTTTCGTCAGCTTTGCCGACAGAGAGGCCGGGACAGCCGTTTCTTTTGTTCCCGCTCTCATCCGTCCCGCGGAGGACAGCTCAAGCGTGTCTCCGACATGCAGTCCGCATAGGACCTCCCTGTTTCCGCGCACCGCCATGCGTGAGGAGGCCCAAATCTCCTCATAATCCCCCTCGAGAAGTGTTCCGCGCGTCAGGTCAGGCTCGCACCGGAGTACGAACTCGTCCGTGTAAAGCCGGGATCGGTACGGAACAAATGACAGAACATCCCCCTCGTCGGCGTATTTCTCCGGCATCCGGACGTGCCGTCCCGCGAGGATCGCAGTTTGACTTCCGAACAATGCCATGTACTGCGCGAGCGGCAGCCAGACTACGGTCTCGTCGGATTCTATTATCAAAACCTCCGCGTCGAGCGGGGACTGCTCATAGGCGAAATTTTCCCGGAAGTATTTCACGCTTTCCTTCTCGTTCGACGGAGGATTTCGGATGCCGGTCCGCCGAAGCGGGATGTCGAGGGCGATTTCTTCCGGCACTTTTTTGCACAGCACGAACGCCCGCCCGGACGCGATCACGGCTTCCGCTTCGGGGTACGCGCGGTACAGGGTACTGCCCGCAGAACGGAAAACACAGTTCTGTGCCGGCACACCGTTCAGAAGCAGCAGCATGCCCGTGTCGGCGGTTGTCTCTTCGAGATACGCCGAGGGGGACAGGTCTTCGCTCAGGGAAAGGATGTCCGCGGAAAGACCGTTTTCGTAGATTTCAATCTCCATTCCCTCCGAAAAGATCATTTCATATTCCGCGGGCATCTCTGCGGGAACGTTCAGCCGGTCGATCCCGTTCATGCAGACGGCTGCCGCGGCGGCAAGCGTCAGAAGCAAAGCGTAATACTTCACAAACCGTTTCAGACTCAGAAAGGTGTATTCGGCGAAGAAGCGGTCGGGGTCCCAGAAGATATGCCCTTTTCGCGGCGAAAAAACATAGCTTTCGTTGTTTTCGTCCGTCAGGCGGCGGATGACCGTCTGAACCGTCTGCATTTTCAGAATCACCGATGTGAGAATGAGAACAAGCACAAATGAGATTGCCGCGGATCGGAGGAAGAACCAAACCGGCACGCGGAACATCAGCCGTCCGTAAACAGCAATCCCGGCGAAATAGGACAGGATCACGGCAGGAATCTGCGCGAGGAGCACAAAGAGCATCATCTTATACTGCATATAGAGTATGAGCCGCTTGTAATCCGCTCCGAAGGTGCTGAACACGGCGAAATCATGTCGGTATGCACGGAGTTCGAGCAGAATGACCGCGGAAACCGCTCCTGTGCCGAAAAGAAGAACGATGAAAACCGCGCGGGCGAAATGCACCGTTGCCTCACTGAGCCTCGACGGGTCCAGCCCAAGCGGAGATTTTCGGAAATAGGGAACCTCCGTGTCAAGCACCGTCATGACGGTATCTCCGGCATGAAAGCCAAGGGCGTCCGATACATGATACCGGAAGGTGTCCCATGTGTACTTCGCTTCCGTGAAATAGAGCGGCGTTAGTTCTATCTCCACCTGATTTTCCGCAAGCAGAAACTCGCTGTAATTCTGCATGAAGCTGTTGTATGTGACGATGAAATCCCCGTGATAGCGTTTGTTTTCATCCTTCACGAAAAGAATGCCGACATTGTACCGGGGCCCCTCGTCATAGAGACGGTCACTGTTTCGCACGTATTCCACCCGAAACGCACCGTCGCGGTGTTTTGAGAAGGTTTTGGCGGTCCGCGTCAGCGCGTCGACCTGTTCCCACGTCGCGTTCCGGCAGATGAGATGTACCTCTTCGCTTCGGGCCGCATCCGCTTCCACGCACTTCGACGCCTCATGGACGATCTGGACAATATTCAGCGCACAGAGAAACAGGATGAGGACGCAGAGATTTACGACCGTCCCGCGGTTTCTCTTCCGTAAATAGGGCAGTACGGGGAGGATGTTGTAACGAAAGAAATTACGTATGCGTTCAGACATCATAATAACTTATTGAGGGGCTTCCTGTTCTATCCCTCGGCATCATCATCGAGAAAACAGCGCCGGTCTCTGTAGTATGGCAGAAAGCCCGGCCTCCCTGTGCCGTGACGATGGCGCGCGTAAGATACAGCCCGATCCCGACGCCGTCCGCTGTGTCCGCCGCGATCTTCCCGCGGGTGAAGCGTTTCCAGATTTCGTTCGCCTCTTCTTCCGGTATGCCCGGTCCCTCGTCCTGCACATCGATCCTCACGAAGGTATCGTACGCGCGGGCGGTCACCATGACCGCAGTCCCGGTCGGGCTGTATTTGACCGCATTGTCGAGCAGATTGAAAAGCGCCTCCGCCGTCCAGCGCAGATCGCAATAGGCCGTAAGCCCGTCGGGGAGATCGGCCCGGATCGAAATATTCTTTTTGTCCGCGGCGGGAAGAACGTCCGACACTGCGCGGCTGACAAGGGCTTCCGCCGGACAGACCGCTGGGTTCAGATTTTCGTCGATCAGGCCGCATTCGCACCGCGATAGCTTGACGAGCGCGTCAAAGAGAAAGCCGAGGCGGTCCGCCTGATCCCGGATCACGGCTGCCTCCGGCACATCCCCGATCATCTCCGCGTACATGCGGACGGAGGTGAGCGGCGTTTTGGACTGATGCGCGATATCCGACACGAGGGAAGAAAGATTCCGGTATCCTTCGTCAAGCCGCGACCCCCGCACCTCGGCGGCTTTTCGTGTCAATACGACATGTCGGGCCAGCGCGGATTCCTCGTTTTCCGCCGTCAGGTCCGCTTCCCCACCCGCGAACAGCGCGTTCAGCCGCTCGATCAGCCGGACGCGCTTTTTCTTTTCCTCCGCCGCGAAGAATACTGCCAGACCGCCGACCGCGAGAACAAATAACATCGTCGGGACCGCGCTGCCGAGGAAGACCTGATTCGAGAGACAGAGCAGAACGGATAAAAGCAGCAGAACGGCAAAGAAAGAGAGCATTCTCATGCTTCGTCCCCCTTCCAGACATAGCCGAGGCCGTAGACCGTGCGGATTGCGCCGCCGCCGAGCTTGTCCCTCAGGCGCTTTACCGTGACGGAAAGCGTATTTTCGCTCACGCCGTCCTCCCCGCAGTCCCAGAGCGCGTCGATCAAGGCGCTGCGATTCACCACCCGTCCCGCGTTCTTCACGAGTACGGAAAGCAACCTTGCTTCGGACGCGGAGAGAAAAACGGTCTGCCCGTACGCCGAGAATTCAAGCGTATCGAACCGAAATCGGTAGTGGTCCGCTTCATATCTCAGCCCACCGTCGCCCGCCTCCGTCTCAGCAAAGCGGAGCATCTTCCCGACCCGTTCACGGAGGACCATAAGTGAGAAGGGCTTTTTCATGTAGTCACATGCACCTGCCTGCAGTCCCGCCACCTCATCGGCTTCCGAATCCCGTACGGTCAAAAAGAGTACGGGGAGAAACCGGAGCCGAAGGATCTCGCGGCAAAAATCGAAACCGCTGCCGTCAGGGAGATTACAGTCGAGGATCATGCAGTCCGGTGGCAAGTTTCGCATTTTTGTCCGAGCCTCTTCGAGAGTATTCGCGCCGACAGTATGCCATTGTTCCGAGGTAAGCGCGCGGCAGAGTCCTTCGCAGAGGATGAGGTCGTCTTCAACGATAAGGATCGTTTTCACAAATAACCTCCTGCTGTTTCCGTTTGGTTTTATTATACCCGATTTCTCCTACCGGCGCAAGGGGAGCGAGAAGACGCTTGCCTCTGAAACCGCAATTATGACGAAACTGTAAGATTTCGTCACCTTCTCGTAAGAATCCCGTGGTATAATAGAGGCAGAAACAAGCGAAAGGCAGAAACGAATATGATCGAAACCGAGAATCTCACGAAAATCTACGGCACGGACGAGAACCAGCTCCGCGCGCTCGACGGGGTGAATCTGAAAATCGCGCGGGGCGAATTCGCGGCCGTCGTCGGACCGAGCGGATGCGGAAAATCGACGCTCTTACACATGCTCGGCGGGATCGACGTCCCGACGGAGGGAAGGGTAACGATCGAGGGGATGGATCTGTCGACGCTCGCACCGGATCCCCTGACGGTGTTCAGACGGCGGCACATCGGGTTCGTGTTCCAGAGCTTCAACCTCGTTCCCCGGCTGAACGTCTGGGAAAACGTGACCCTCCCGCTCGGGCTCGACGGTCTCCGTGCGGACAAAGACGAGGTGGAAGAGATGCTTAGGGCCCTCGGGATCGCGGAAAAGCGCTTCGCCTTGCCGCACCAGCTCTCGGGCGGTCAGCAGCAGCGGGTCGCCATTGCCCGCGCGCTCATCACAAAGCCTCATGTCGTGCTGGCGGACGAACCGACGGGGAATCTCGATTCCAAAGCCTCCCTCGACGTCGTCCTCACGCTCTGTCGTCTGAACGAACAGCTCTCCCAGACCATCGTCATGGTGACGCACAGCGAAGAGATGGCGCAGATGGCCTCCCGCCGCATCCGCATGGAGGACGGGCGGATCGTATCGGATTCCGGGGTGGTGACGAAATGAAAAAACTGCTTTCCGACGCGTTTCGCGCTATCCGGGATCACCGGACGCGCTCGGTCATCATCTGCGCGGCGGTGGTGCTCACTGCTGTGCTGTACGCCTCGGTTTTCGGGATCTTGTCGTCTTCCTATACGGCATACGAGCGAACGCTTGCGCTCCTCGGCGGCGACGATTACCACGGCGCGATTTCCTATGCGTCCTACACGGAGCCCGCGGACATGATCCTCGCGCGGCTGAACCGCCTGTCCTATGTGAAGGAAGCCGCCGCCCTGACGCCCGTGGGGATGGGAACGGCCTCGGAGAC
>JAFZPN010000189.1 GCA_017550315.1 Clostridia bacterium | reverse complement strand
GGGTTTCGGCATGGTGTAGTCCGCGTAGCCGTACCCGACCGCCGCGGGGGTCTCCTTGTAGATAACCGTCGGCGGGGAGAAGGACGGCGCGATCCCGTACCGCTCCCGGAGCAGCGCGTCGAGGATCTCGAGCTGGATCGATCCGGTCGTCGAGATCGTGATCTCCCGCTGGCCGTTCTCCCACTTCGCGTCGATGTACGGCTCCTCCTCCGTGAGCTCGGCAAGCGCGGCGGCGAGGGGCGGGATCTTCTCGGGGTCACCGTCCGCCGGGGTCGCCTTCACGCGCAGAAACGGGGCGGTGAGCCGGGCGGATTCCCCCAGCGCGAGCGAGCCGACGAAGTGACCGGCTTTGGCGGAGGGCAGTCCGCAGAGCGCGGCGATATCCCCGCCTTCGACCTCGCCCGCGTCGGTGTAGCGTCCGCCCGTGAACTTGCGGATCTGGGAGACCTTCTCCGCGACGGGCGGCTTTTCGGCGAGCGCGACGGCGTCGTCCTCCTCTCCGTTTGGGTTATGGCGGCGGGGATCTTCGGGCTGCACGAGCGTCACCTCGTCGCGGTTCACGATCCGGCCCCCGAAGAGGCGGACATGCGAGATCTTTCCCATTGCGCGGTCGTGCTCGATCTTGAAGATGATCCCCGAGAGCTCTTCCGTGGCGCGCCTCTCCGATGAGGGCATGAAGGCGACGAGGAAATCCGCGAGGGCCTCGATCCCGACGCCGAGCTTGGCCGATCCCGCGAGGACCGGGACGATCCGGCCCTCGGCAATGCCCGCCCGGACCTTTTCTTCCGCGATCCCGTGGGGGAGGGCCGTGTCGGAGAGGAAGGCGTCGGCGGCTTCGTCGTCGGTGTCCGCGAGCGCCTCGGTCACGCGCGCGTCAAAGGCGTCCCCCGCGAGGGTCGAGACGGTCACGGTGTCGGTTGCCATGCCGGAGAGGGCGGAGAGGGGCAGGAAGATCTTCTCCGGCGCGACGCGGGCAAGGTCGGCGAGGACGGGATCGAGCTCGGCGCCCGCCCGGTCGGTCTTGTTGACGAAGACGGAATAGGGGAGCTTTTCCTCTCCGAGCGCGCGGAGGATGTTTTCGGTGTGCGCGCGGACGCCCTCCACCGCGGAGACGACCACGACGGCGTGATCGAGGGCGGTGAGCGAGCGTTCGACCTCCCCGGCGAAATCGACGTGGCCGGGGGTGTCGACGAGGTTGACGGTCACGCCCTTCCACTGGGCGGATGCCGTGGCGGTGCGGACGGAGATGCCGCGTCTGCGCTCGACGGCGAGGGAGTCGGTGGCGGTCGTGCCGTCGTCGACGCTGCCCGCGGACCGCAGGACGCCCATGAGGTAGAGAAGCTGCTCCGTGAGGGTCGTCTTGCCCGCGTCCACGTGCGCGAGGATGCCGATGTTGTGATAGATCCTGGCCATGGGTATTTTTCCGTTTTCATTCCGATTTTTTATTATTATACTCCCATTTTTCGGAAAGGTCAAGGGAAAAAGAGGGAAGGCGAGATTTTCCCGCCGCATGCGCAGGGTCTTCTCCTCTTCATTTCATGAATATTTATAACGAAATATCGAATATTCCTGATATTTCGTACATCTTCGCCATTGACGCGGGGCGGGCGGCATGATATACTATCAGCAATACTTCCTATCCGAAAGAGGTTCCCATGTCCAATTTCTTTGAAGAACTGCAGTGCTTTGATCCCGAGGTCGCGGCAGCCTGTCACAGCGAGCTGGAACGCCAGCAGCACAACATCGAGCTCATCGCGTCCGAGAACATCGTCTCGAAGGCGGTGCTCCTCGCGGCGGGCGGCGTCCTGACCAACAAATACGCCGAGGGGTACCCCGGAAAGCGGTATTACGGCGGATGCCAGTGCGTCGACGTGGTCGAGGACATCGCGCGGGAGCGTGCCAAGAAGCTCTTCGGCGCGGATCACGCCAACGTCCAGCCCCACAGCGGCGCGAATGCCAACCTCGCCGTTTTCTATGCCCTCTGCGAGCCCGGCGACACCGTCCTCGGCATGAACCTCTCCGAAGGCGGGCACCTCTCCCACGGCTCCCCCGTCAACATTTCGGGCAAGTATTTCCACATCGTGCCCTACGGCGTCGATCCCGTGACCGAACAGATCGACTACGACCGGATGCGCACCCTCGCCCTCGAAGCGAAGCCGAAGATGATCATCGTCGGCGCGAGCGCGTATTCGCGGATCATCGATTTCGCGCGCTGCAGAGAGATCGCGGACGAGGTGGGCGCGTATCTGATGGTCGACATGGCGCACATCGCGGGACTTGTCGCGGCGGGCGAGCATCCGTCCCCGGTCCCCTACGCCGACGTCGTCACGACGACCACCCATAAGACTTTAAGAGGTCCGCGCGGCGGCATGATCCTCTGCCGGGAGGAGCTCGCGAAGGCCATCGACAAGGCCGTTTTCCCGGGCACGCAGGGCGGACCGCTCATGCACATCATCGCGGCGAAGGCGGTCGCGCTCGGCGAAGCCCTCACCGACGAATTCAAAGCGTACCAGCATCAGATCGTCGTCAACGCGAAGGTCCTCTCGGAGGAACTGCTCGCGCGCGGCGTGGAGCTCGTCTCCGGCGGCACGGACAACCACCTCATGCTGCTCAAGCTCACGAACGCGGGCGTGACGGGGAAGGACCTCGAGCGCCGTCTCGACGAGGTGCACATCACGGCGAACAAGAACACGATCCCCGGCGAGCCGCTGAGCCCGTTCGTGACGAGCGGCCTCCGGATCGGGACCCCGGCGGTGACGACGCGCGGCTTCCGCGAGCCCGAGATGAAGCAGATCGCGGGCTGGATCGCCGACGCCATCCGGGATTTCGAGGGGAGCCGCGCCCGGATCGACGAGGAAGTCGCGGCCCTCTGCGCAAGGTTTCCGATTTACAACTGATTCCAGAAAGGAAAAGAACCGCCGTCCAGCGCTTGAACGGCGGTTTTTGTTTCAGATTTCAACTTTTGCAAGTCCGGCGCTGAGGCTGTCGAAAATTTTCTTCATGTCCGCCTCCGCCTGTTCTTTGGTGTCGTAGGCTCCGAGGCGGATGCTGTTGCGCACGCCCGAAAACAAAAACCAACGATCCGAAGTATTGTTCGATCTCAGGAAGAGTTCGCCGCGGCAGTTCAGCGTCTTGCTGTCCCGTCTCGAATAAACGGCAATGGTTCTCGGAGATTCCCCGCCCGGGATGCCGTGTTCTTCCAAACAGAGGGTAAGCGCGTCCTTCACCGTGTCTTCGAGGGTGTCTTCAAGTGCGTTCTCCACTGCCTCCGTCACCATGTCCGGCAGAATTTCCGAGAGCGTCTCCCTCACCGCTTTCCGGACGACCTCGCTGAGATCCTCGGCGGGAGGGGAGTCGATCCCGAAAAGCGCATTCGGCGTGACGGAAAGCGTGGCGGCGATCGCGGGGATGAGCTCGACGACGGGGGACGTGGCTCCGCTCTCCCATTTTGAGACCGTCCGGTTCGAGACGCCGACGGCCTCACCAAGTGCATCCTGTGTCATCCGTGCCGCCCGGCGGTATTTTGCGATAGCTCCTGAAATGTCCATGAATTTCGCCTCCTTTTCTTTGCCCCCATTGTATCATATCCCCGCACGACAGTCAACGTCCTGTACAGAGAGTTTTCCGGGGCGAAGCCGGACGGCAGGTGAGGATGCAGGGGTCGGGGCGGAAGGATTCGGGGAAAAATCCCGGAAGAGGAGAGAGAATAGAGAACCGTGAGGCAGAAATCCGCAAACGGATTTCAAGATAACCAAACAATCGTGCGGCAGCACCACCGTTTATTCAATCGGAATCCGAAGGTTTCCTTCTTTAAAGGAAGAGGAAGGCCCGCCTTTTCCTTTTTTCTCTGTTTTTTCTTTTTCGTTCCCTCTTGACAACGCCTGCCGGATGCAGTATAATGGGTTTATAAAGCTAAACTTTCCTGCCAGAACAGGGATTTTTTCCCGCGGAAGGATCCTCTGCCGCGCTGCGTTTGCTTTTTCATCCGGCCTCCGCCACTCCGATCATCGGACAAACAGAAAGGAAAACAATACCATGAAACGAATCTTTGCAGCCGCGCTAGCCGCCGTCCTGCTGTGCGCGCTGACGCTCACCGCCGCGGCGGTACCGAACGGCACCGTGGTGAACCACACGATGTACACCGACATCGTCGCCCGGATCGACGGCCATCCGATCCGCGCCTACAACGTCGACAACCGCATGGTCGTCGTCGCGGAGGATCTCCGGGGCTATGGCTTTTACGCGATCTGGCACGCCGAGGAGCGCTGGCTCGAAGTCACCCGCCCCGTGGAAAACGGCGAACCGGCCGTCCCCGCCGTCTATCCGGATTACACGCCCACGGCGCCCGCCGGTAAGGTCGGCACGCCCGCGCACGACATCCTCGCGACGGACATTGTGACGACGGTCGCCGGGGATACGGTCGAGAGCTGGAACATCAACGGCGAGACCTGCATCCTCTTCCGCGATCTCGCACGCTACGGCGACGTGGATTTCGACAGCGAAACCCGGACGGCGCTGTTCGTCACGATGCCCTACAAGGTCCTCGCGGGCGGTCATGCCGTGGAAGACGAGGGTCCCGAGGGGTTCCAGTGGACCGTCGCGGGCACCCAGACCGAGGAGAGCATGACCGCCGTGTTCACTGTGGGGCAGGAGAGCGCCATCTCCACCTTCCTCGCCGCGGACGAGACCGACGTGACCTTCGATCTCTTCTGGTCCGTCGACACCGATCCCGTACCCAAGGTGACGCTGGCGTTCTATCCCGGTCAGTTCCTGCCGCAGAAGACGCTGCGCGAGAAGCTCTGCGATAAGCTTTCCGCTCTGTCCATCCCGTCGGCGGCGGATACGATCGACTTCACCAACACCCCGTCGGTGCGCGCGGCGGTCTCCGAGGTGCTCCGGGTGGCGCTGAACGGCAGGGCCGTGACCGGCGATCTCTTCCGCACGCAGGGGAACGGGCACGTCGATTTCGTCTTCCTCTTCGATAAGGGGATCGAAGTGCGGCCCGGCGACACCATCACGGTGGTCATCGAGGCGGGAACATGAGGGGGATTACCCCGTTTTCCGACCTCGATAATTGATAGAAAGGAGATATACCATGAAACGAATTCTCACCCTCCTGACGGCGGTTTTGTTGGTCGTCTTGATCCTGCCCTTCGCCGCCTTTGCGACGGACGGCAGCCTCGCGCATTTCTCGACCGGCAAAGAGGCCCTGACCTTCGCGGACGTCTCGTCCGGGGACTGGTTCGCGCCGTATGTGCAGGGCGTCTCGAAAGCCGGTCTCATGATCGGCGTGGGCGAAGACCGGTTCGCGCCGGAGGCCGACATCACGCTCGCCGAGGTTTATACCGTCACCGCGCGGAT
>JAFZPN010000188.1 GCA_017550315.1 Clostridia bacterium | reverse complement strand
GGGACAGCTGCACAGGATCTTCCCTTCGTCCGCGAGATCCCGCACGACGTAGAGGATGATGTCAAGCACCTGCGGATCGGTCAGTTCCCCGCCCTCTCCCCGGTGCTCCGCGAGCTCTTCCATCGAGGTGTCCCCGAGCATTTCCATGAGCTCTTCTTCGGACTTTTTGAGCGCCTCCTGTACGCGGTCCTTCTTCCCGATGAAGCAGACGTCAACCCCGGAATAGCTGCACGGGAGGGCAAACAGGTCCTTCTCGAAAAAGATGCCCGAGGAGATGAGATAGCTGTGCGGCGTCGGGCAGAGGAAGCACGGGACGTTCAGGCGGACCTTCTTATCCTTTGTGTAGACGATTTCCAGCTCGCTCCGACCGCACGGGCATTTGAGCCGGATCATGTCCGCCGTAAGCGTAAAGATGCCGACAAGGCTCATGACGGTTGCGCCGCATTCCGGGCAGCGATAGGCGACGGTCGTTTCTTTCTGATTGAGAACCATAGGCACACCTCGGATAACTTCATCAATGACATTATAGCACGCATGGGGACAAAATGCAAGAAAATTCTGCGCGCCGCGGCGAATTTGCGTCCGATGGGACATCTCCGGCAGAGCGGTTGATTTTTCCCGCCGGGTATGCTATAATGGGACAAATCAAATCCACATAAAGCAAGGAGGCCGCGCACATGGAGATCGCTATCGTCCCGGTCCTGACCGAGGAGGACGCGCGCGCCAAGGCGTTCGTCCACTGGAAGACCTGGCAAGCCGCTTATGCCGGGCTGGTCCCGGATTCCTACCTCTTTGATCCGTCCTTTCCGGAGCGCTGCGTGAAGATCGCGCTGGCCATCCGGGACAATAACCTGCTTGCGAAGATCGGGGATCAGGCCGTCGGATTCGCGGCATACGGAGAGTATCGCGGCGAGGATCTCTCGGACACGGCGGAGCTTGACGCACTCTATGTTCTGCCGGAATACTGGGGGCGCGGGATCGGGTATGCCCTGATGAACGCCGCCGCAGAGAAACTGGCGGACTATCGAAAGATCGCGCTGTGGGTCCTCGAAGGAAACGCGCGCGCGATCCGGTTTTACGAGCGATACGGATTCCGCTTTGACGGCGCAGAGAGGACCTTGAAGCTCGGCGAGCCGCGGACAGCCAGACGGATGATTCTCGAGAGAACCAGGGACTGAAATCAGATGCACCACACGGGAAAGGAGGGAGATCATGCGATATGACAGGGAATCCGGACGGATCCGCATGGACGTCACGGAACTGGCGCGGTATGCATATGCGCGTGAGAATGCCCGCGCCCTGATGCAGCGGTACGGCTTTGTGCAGATCGCGCGCGAAGAAGATCTCCCGGACGATCCCGAAGGAATGCGTCCCGATCCGGCCAAAGCGGGGACCGCGCTTCATCACGTCATGGAAACGGACGCCGCCCTCCTCGAAGGGGCAGAGACCGAGGTCCCCCTCTCCCGGGAAACGGAGATCGAAGGGCTTTCCGTCCTTGTCGGGGGATATGCGGATAGTATATCCTTCGACGGCGCGCTTCATACGGTCGAGGAGATCAAGACAGTCGCCTCGCTGCCACGTTCCGGGCATCCGTTCTCCGATCCCGCGCACTTCGCTCAGTGCGCCGTGTATGCGTATCTCTTCGCGGAGGAGCGGGGGGAGGACGCCGTCCGGCTGAAGCTGACGACGCGCAAACGTTCAAACGGCGAGATGCTCTCCTATGCCGCGGTCTTCGGGCGTCCGATGCTCGCAAAACTCTTTGATACGCTCTTGAGCCGCGCCGCGCCCTTCATCCGGGTCTTTGCCGAGCGCTTCACCGTCTTTGCCGACGAAGCCCGCGAGATGCCCTTCCCGTATTCCTCGATCCGCGACGGGCAGCGGGCATTCATCCAGGCGGCCTACCGCGCGATGAAGACGGGCCGTGATCTCATGGTCTCCGCGCCGACGGGCATCGGCAAGACGATCTCCGCGCTCTTCCCCGCCGTCAAGGTACTCGGAGAGGGGCGGCTCGACAAGGTCTTCTATTTCACGGCGAAAAACGTCACCGGTCAGGCCGCTCTCGACGCCGCCCGCCGGATCGCGATCCACGCGCCGCATCTCCGCGTGGTGAACATCTCGGCGAAGGACGTCGTCTGCCCGATCAAAAAGGAGAGACGGGAGACACCCTTCCGGATGAACTGCCGCATGTGCGAGCGGATGGACTCGATCACCGAGGATTTCGGCGTCACCTATCGTCCGTACCGCGAACGCCAGCTCGCCGCGCTCACCGAATTGCTTGACAGCGCCGATACGGTCTACACCCTTCCGCGGATCACGGAGACGGCGGAGCGGTACAAGGTCTGCCCGCATGAGCTCTCACTCGATCTCTCGGAGCTCTGCATGATCGTCGTCTGCGACTACAACTATGCCCTCGACGACAATGTGCGCTTCCGCCGGTATTTCCGCAATCCCGGAAACGCGGAGCGATACGCCTTTCTATTCGACGAGGCGCACAACATCCCCGACCGCGCGCGCGCCACATATTCCGCCGCCCTGCCGATGGACTATCCCGAAAAACTGACGGAGACGTACGAAACTTCCCTGTCGGAATACACCGATCTCGGCGCGGGGATCGAGGACTTCCGGCAGGCGCTGAGCGAGATCCGGGCGATGTGCGACGAGAGCGAATACGTGCACGTCACCCCCGACGGCGACATTTCGGGCGCATACGGGCAGGCATCGCGTGTGCCGGACGGGCTGGTGCGGACCGCGGGAAATCTCCTGCGCACAATGCGGCAGATCGCGCGGGACGACGACGAGGCTGGGGATCTCTTGCATCCCTATGCCGACACGCTCTCACAGATCGTCTTCGCGTCATCCTTCTTTGACGGGAAATTCCGCTTCTTCGCACACCGGGAAAACGACCGGGTCGAATGCGAGATCCTCTGTCTCGATCCGTCCGGGATCTGTGAAGCGATGCTCGGCGCGGCGAAATCCTCGATCCTGTTTTCGGCGACCCTGTCCCCGATGGAATATTTCCGCGAGCTCTGCGGGATGAACGGTGCGGAGCTGCTCGAACTCGATTCCCCCTTTGCACGGGAGAACCTCTGCCTCGTCTCCTACGATTCGGTCAGCACGCGCTACACGGACCGCAAGAGCACCGCCATGGACTGCGCGGAGGTGATTTACGCGACGATATCCGCCCGCGCCGGGAATTATATCGTCTACTTTCCCTCCTACGAGTATATGAAGCGGGTGTGCCGCGCGTTTGCGAGTCTCTCGCCGGACTGTGCGCTCGTGATGCAGAAGCCCGGGATGAGCTGGAAGGAACGGGAACGGTTCATCAAGGTTTTCCGCGAGGGCGGGCACGGATCGGTCGTCGGATTCTGCGTCCTCGGCGGGATGTTCTCCGAGGGCATCGACCTCGCCGGGGAGAGCCTGATCGGGGTGATCGTCTTCGGCACGGGTATGCCGCAGCTCTCGCCGGAGCGCAATCTCATGTCCGCTTATTACGACGACAAGACGGAGCGCGGATTTGAGTTCGCCTATCTCTGCCCCGGGATGAACAAGGTCCAGCAAGCGGCGGGGCGCGTGATCCGCTCGGAGACGGATCGCGGCGTGATCGTGCTCTGCGATGACCGGCTCGGCGATCCGCGGATGAAATCCCTCTTTCCGAAGCACTGGCGGCACATGAGATACACGGGAGACCTCATCTCCCTCTCGCATATCCTCGACGAATTCTGGGCGGCAGAAGAAACGGCTGACAAAAATTGAATCGCGGCGGCGCGCGTTTTTTCGCAAATCGCTGAAATTTGTTTTTTTCGGCCGTTCTTCTTTTTTTTGACGCGAAAATATGCTATAATTCAAGGGTTGAGAATAGACAAAGATATTTTATATGTACTTGCATCGGAAAGGAATTTCCCCCTGCGGGAAAGACGGGTTATTGTTTTGATCAGAGAAGATTTACGCAATGTAGCG
>JAFZPN010000187.1 GCA_017550315.1 Clostridia bacterium | reverse complement strand
TCTGGCTGGCGGAGCATAAATGATATAACGACACGCAAAGAAAAAATCTTCAATCCATGTAACGATTGCTCCTTTCGCGAGGTTATAGCCTTTGAAGGAACATAACAGTCCGGATTCATGAAATGGAGGATGAGAACATGAAAGAGAAGATCATTCGTTTGTTCTTTATATTGACGGCGGGGCTGCTCAGCCTGCTGCTCGCCGGATGCAGAACGAAGTCTGCGGCAGACGACGATCCCGGGATTTTCGCCGGGGAGGAAATCGCGCTTGCCGGCAGTTGGCTGCCTCTTTCGTCAGTCAGCCCGTATGTCGGGAAGGACGGGATCATCGCTCTCTGCTCGGACGGGGAGGGGTATGCGCTTTTCTCGCTCGACCCGAACGCGGAAATACCAGCGTGGTCACGTTTGGAAGGTGACTTTCCGAAGGCCGTCTCCCTGATCGGCGGTGCGGTGACGCAAAATGCCGTCTTTCTCGTCACGGCGGGGGATGGCACGGAACTCGGGCAGTTTCTCCTGACCCGCTATCCATACAACGGCGCGGAAGAGAAGGCAGTTTCGCTCGATTCCCTTTTCGGCCCGGTCGATCCCACCCGCTTCGGCGTTTACGCGGTCGCGGCGACGGAGGACGGATTCTGTGCACTGTCCGGCGGGGGAAAAATCGTCTGCCTCGACGCGGAGATGAAGTCTGTTTTCTCTGTCTCATACGGCACTGAGGCTTTTGGACTGACATTTGATCCCGCGGGCGATCTTATGGCGCTGTTCCCGGAGGAAGACTGCTTCCGCCTCCTTGACGGAAAAACAGGAGCAGTGAAAAAGTCGATCCCGGGCGCGGCACGGGCGAAAAAGCTCTTTCGCACAGCGAACGGAGACCTCTGCTTCACCGACGCGTCAGGGGTGAAGCTCCTGTCGGAGAACGGAGAACACACCCTTCTGCTTGACTATCTGAACTCGAACCTGACCGCACAGACGGCTGCCGTGCTCGGGGTACTCAGCCGCGATACGGTCGTGCTTTCGCGGAGCGTAGTCGGAGAAAGCGTCTTATGTCTGTACCGTCGAAGTGACAAAGCAGCGGCCTCCGGCGTGAAAACCCTCGAGATCGCCCTGACCGGTGATCCCTCTCCTCTGCTTTCCGACACAATCCTGCAATTCAACGCGCTTCATTCCGATATCCATGTCACGACGGTGAACTATGGCGAATACGCGACGGCGGACGATTGGCAGGCGGGACAGAAGCGGCTCGCGCTCGACCTTACGACCGGGGTGTACAAGCCCGATCTGATCTTCGCCCCGGCATCGGACATCGAAATGCAGACCGCCGTCCGGCATCACTTTTATATCGATCTCATGCCCTTCGTTGAACGTGACAAAACCCTCAATCTTTCCACGCTCTTCGGTGCATCGGTACGTGCGACCGGAGACGGGGATGGCGGGATGTGGGGTATCTGTGAGGGTCTCTCTGTCAGCGCGCTGTTCTCAACACGCACGATCCTCGAGAGATACGGGATCGCAGAGGGAATCCTCCCTGAGCAGGGGGAAAGCATGCTCGCGAATCGCGCATGGACGGTCGATGAGATGCTCGATTTCCTCGAGGCACTCCCGGACGGTGTTCTGCCGATCTATAACCTTACGGCGGAAAACGCCGCGTATTATCTGCTTGGGAAGGATGGCTTCGGCGAGTTCATCGATTTTGAAATCATGACCTGTGATTTCACGAATCCGACGGCGATCCGGATCTTCCGCTATCTACTGAGTCTGCCGCGCAATTTTGACGAGCTTCAACGCACATCGGCTTACTGGCAGACGGACGAGCGGGATGTTGCTGCAAGAAACGAATTCTTTTTCGACGGTAGGATCGCTTTGCGTATGCAATCCTTTCTGAGCATGAGGGATTTCATGACACTTGAGGTACTGTTCAACGCGAAGGACTATATAGCGCTCGGGCAACCGACGTCCGGAGATTATCTCATCAATGTCCAGCCAATGCAGTCCTTCCTCGTCACGACGTACTGTTCCGATCCCACCGCCGCGTGGGAATTCATTCGGCTTTATATGACGACGCCTCTCACAGACGCGAAATGGGGCGACATCAAATACAATCTTTTCTTCCCGCCGTCCTACAAGCCGGCGTTCCGGGAGATCGCGGAATACGAGAAAACCATGACGATCATCTACACCTACAACGGAGGCATGCACTCGGGAAACAGCCCCGACCTGCCGCAGACGACGGAAGAGCTCAAAGAGCCGGGGATCGTGTTCCATCTCACGGACGAGGATATCGCGGCGGCGGAGGACCTGCTCGATAAGATCGGCAAGCCGTGGATCCTGACAGTCGACGACGAGGTGCAGGCGATCATCGACGAGGAGATCTCCGACATGCTCGGCGGCGTCACGACACCGGAAAGATGCGCGGAGAGAGTCCAGTCCCGCGTGTCGATCTGGCTGGCGGAGCATAAATAAAACACGGCATACTAACCCATAAAGCACAACTCAGCCGCTCGGAAATGCATCCGGCGGCTGAGCTTTTTTGTTGGCGGAGGCCGTTTTTCTGTTACGCCAGCTTTTCGGCGACGGCTTCGAGGAATTCCCTCGTGTTGACTTTCTTCTTCTCCGGCAGCTTCGAGAGCAGGTAGAGGTCGCCCGTCATGGTGCCCTCTTCGATCGTCTTCACGCAAGCCTCCTCGAGCCGGTCGGCAAAGGCGATGAGATCCGGCGTCCCGTCGAGCTCGCCGCGTTTGCGGAGCGCGCCCGTCCACGCGTAGATCGTCGCCACGCTGTTCGTGGAGGTCTCCTCGCCGGCGAGGTACTTGTAATAGTGACGCTGGACCGTGCCGTGCGCCGCCTCGTATTCGTATGCTCCCGTCGGGGAGACGAGCACCGAGGTCATCATCGCGAGCGAGCCGTACGCCGTCGCCAGCATGTCGCTCATGACGTCGCCGTCGTAGTTCTTGCACGCCCAGATGAACCCGCCCTCCGAGCGGATCACCCGCGCCACGGCGTCGTCGATCAGCGTGTAGAAGTAGGTGATCCCCAGTTTCTCGAACGTCTCGCGGTATTCGCGCTCGTAGAGGTCCGCCCAGACGTCCTTGAAGTGGTGGTCGTACGTCTTCGAGATCGTGTCCTTCGACGCGAACCACAGATCCTGCTTCGTGTCGATCGCATAGCGGAACGCACAGCGCGCGAAGCTCTCGATGGAGGCGTCGAGGTTGTGGATCCCCTGCACGATCCCGGCGGAGGAGGAGAAATCGTGAATGAGCTGCCGCGTCTCCCGCCCGTCGGCGTCGGTGATGACAAGCTCCGCGCGGCCGCCCTGGGGAACGGTCGATTCGGTGTTCTTGTAGACGTCGCCGTAGGCATGTCGGGCAATGGTGATCGGCTTTTTCCACGTCGGGATGTAGGGCTCGATCCCCTTCACGAGGATCGGCGCGCGGAAGACGGTGCCGTCCATGATCGCGCGGATCGTCCCGTTCGGGGATTTCCACATTTCCTTCAGGTCATATTCTTTCACGCGCGCAGCGTTCGGGGTGATCGTCGCGCATTTCACGGCCACGCCCCATCGCAGGGCGGCTTCGGCGGACTCCACGGTCACGCGATCGTCCGTCTCGTTCCGGTTTTTTAAACCGAGGTCGTAGTATTCGGTTTTCAGATCGACGTGCGGCAGGATCAGGATGTCCTTGATCCACTGCCAGATCACGCGGGTCATCTCGTCCCCGTCCATCTCGACGAGGGGGGTCTTCATCGCAATCCGGTTCATCGTGCGCTCCTTATTTCAGATTTGCCTTGGTGTAGTCGAGTGGCCGCCGCAGAGGAGGATGGCGCGCATCCGCTCGCTCAGCTCGCATCTGGTCTCGAAGGATTTGCCCTTCGTGAGGTTCTTCACGACGATGGGGCCGCCTGCCGAAACCTGATCGCGCAGGTCCTCGACGGCGAGAATGTCACCCTGCGAGACGGCATCGTAATCCGCCTCGTCGACGAATTCGAGCGGCAGGATGCCGGCGTTGAGCAGATTTTGCCGGTGGATGCGGGCGAAGGACTTGACAATCACAGCCTTGACGCCCAGATAGAGCGGGGCGAGGGCGGCGTGTTCGCGGGAGGATCCCTGGCCGTAGTTCGAGCCGCCCACCACGATGCTCTGTCCGAGGGCGAGCGCGCGTTCGGGGAAGCTCTCGTCGCACACGGCGAAGCAGTGCTTCGAGATGGCGGGGATGTTCGAGCGCAGGGGGAGGATCTTCGCGCCGGCGGGCATGATGTGGTCGGTCGTGATGTTGTCGCCGACCTTGAGGGAGCACTCCGCGCGGAGGTGATCGGCGAGGGGCGCGGTCTTCGGGTATTCCTTGATGTTCGGCCCGCGCAGAATCTCGATCCCGTCCGCGTCTTTCGGATCCGCCGGCGGGGTGATCATGTTGTCGTTCACCGCGAACTGCTCCGGCAGAACGAACGCCGGCATGTCGCCAAGCGCGCGCGGATCGCAGAGATATCCGGCCACCGCGGACGCCGCCGCCACTTCGGGGGAGACGAGATAGACCCGCGCGTCCTTCGTCCCGGAGCGGCCTTCAAAATTGCGGTTGAAGGTGCGCAGCGAAATGCCCGCGGAGTTCGGGGACTGGCCCATGCCGATGCAGGGACCGCAGGCGGATTCCAGCACACGCGCACCGGCGGCGAGGATCTTCTCGAGTGCCCCGTTCTGCGCCATCATCGTCAGGACCTGCTTCGATCCGGGCGAGACGGCGAGAGAGACGTCGGGATGGACGGTTTTGCCGTCGAGGATGTACGCGACTTTCAGCATATCGGCAAGGGAGGAGTTGGTGCAGGACCCGATGCAGACCTGATCGATCTTCATCCGGCCGCCCGCCTCCGCGTTGATCTCGCCGAGGGATTTGACGTTGTCCGGGGAATGCGGGCAGGCCGCCATCGGTTCAAGCGAGGAGAGATCGATGTCCACCTCCTCGTCGTAAACCGCGTCCGCGTCCGCCGAAAGCGGGATCCAGACGTCCTCCCGGCCTTCTGCTTTGAGGAAGGCGCGCGTCCGCTCGTCGGAGGGAAAGATCGAGGTGGTCGCCCCGAGCTCCGCGCCCATGTTCGTGATCGTGGCGCGCTCCGGAACGCTGAGCGTCCCGACGCCTTCGCCGGTGTATTCGATGATTTTCCCGACACCGCCCTTGACGGAGAGGAGCGAGAGGAGCTTCAGGATGACGTCCTTCGCCGAGACCCACGGGGAGAGCTTGCCCGTGAGGCGGACGTTCACGATCTTCGGATAGGTGATGTAGTACGCGCCGCCGCCCATCGCGACCGCCACGTCGAGGCCGCCCGCGCCGATCGCGATCATGCCGATGCCGCCGCCCGTCGGGGTGTGGCTGTCCGAACCGATCAGGGTCTTCCCCGGCGCGCCGAAGCGTTCGAGGTGGACCTGATGGCAGATGCCGTTGCCCGGGCGGGAATAGTAAATCCCGTGCTTCTTCGCGACGGAGGCGATGAAGCGGTGGTCGTCGGCGTTTTCAAACCCGGACTGGAGGGTGTTGTGATCGATATAGGCGACGCTGCGCTCCGTTTTCACCTGCCCGATCCCCATCGCCTCGAACTCGATGTAGGCCATGGTGCCGGTGGCGTCCTGCGTCAGGGTCTGGTCGATCTTCAGACCGATCTCCCGTCCCTTCTCAAAGACGCCGTCCACGGTATGCGCTTTCAAAATCTTTTCCGCGAGTGTGAGTCCCATGTGTATTTTTCCTTTTGACTGCATAAATATTCTTGATTTTTCGATATCCGGTGAAAGGACGCGATAATTATACCACGGAGGGGCCGCGATGTCAAGGGAAAACGGTTTTTTTCTGTTGATTTCGGCACGGGAGTATGCTATAATGGGACCGAGACATAACATTCCACCAAATTTGGGAGGATTCCATGAAACAGGGCAGCACCGTAAACCTGAACCGGAACTGGCTCTTCCACCTCGGAGACGAGCCGGGCGCGGACTACATGGGCTGGGATGACCGTGCGTGGCAGCGCGTCACCCTCCCGCACGACTGGTCCGTGGAGCAGCCGTTCGACCGTCGGAACGCGAGCGGGACCGGCTATCTCCCGGGCGGCACCGCGTGGTACCGCAAGCACTTCGACCTGCCGGAATCCGCGGCGGGACAGCGGGTGCGGATCACCTTCGGCGGCGTCTACAAGCACGCCTCGGTCTGGGTCAACAGCAACTACCTCGGCGGACGCGCGTACGGGTATTCGACCTTCACCTTCGACGTCACGCCGTTCGTGCGGCCCGGTGAGAACGTCATCGCCGTCCGGGTCGAGCACACGGAGGTCGCGGATTCCCGCTGGTTCACGGGTTCCGGCATCTACCGCGACGTCACGCTCACCGTCACCGATCCCGTGTCCTTCGAGGACGGCGGCCTCTTCGTCTCGACGGAGTCGGTGTCCGAGGACGGCACGGCAAAGCTTTCGGTCGCATATGAGACCGCGGGTGCGGACGGCGTTTCCTTTACCCTCGCGGATGAGTGCGGCATCGCCGCGGAAACGGCCTCCGACGGGGGATCGGGCATCGCGGCCCTGACCGTCCCGGCGGCGCATCTCTGGTCGACGGACGATCCGCACCTCTACACACTCACGGCGCGCGCTCTGTCCGGCGGCGTGACGAAGACCGCAGCGACGGTCACGGTCGGCATCCGGACCTTCCGCTTCGACGGGGACCGGGGATTCTTCCTGAACGGCGTCGGGATGAAACTGAGGGGCGTGTGCGTCCATCACGATGCGGGCGCGCTCGGGGCGGCGGTCCCGAAGGATGTGTGGAGACGGCGGCTTGAGAAATTCAAATCGATGGGCTGCAACGCGATCCGCACGGCGCACAATCCGCCGGACACGCACCTGCTCGATCTCTGCGACGAGATGGGCTTCCTCGCAATGGATGAGGCGTTCGACGAGTGGGAAGGCGCGAAAAACAAGTGGTGGCAGGGGCACAATGTCTATCCGCCGAAGCGCTTCGGCTACGCGGAGGACTTCCCACTCTGGCACAAGGCGGACCTCGAAGCGATGGTGAAGCGCGACCGGAACCATCCGTCCGTCATCCTCTGGAGCATCGGGAACGAGATCGACTACCCGAACGATCCCTATGTCACACCGCTTTTCCAAGAAGTCCTCGGCAACAACGACGCGAACAAGCCCGCCGCCGAGCGGATGTATGACGTCAAAAAGCCGGATGCCTCGCGCCTCGCCGTGATCGCGCGGGAGCTGACCGATATCGTACACGCCCTCGATGGCACCCGTCCCGTTACAAGCGCCCTCTCCTTCCCCGAGCTCTCGAACCGCACGGGATTCGCGGATGTGCTCGACGTCGTCGGATACAACTACAAAGAAAAATTCTATGAAGAGGACCACGCGGCGTATCCCGGCCGGGTGATCTACGGCAGCGAGAACGGCAAGGGCGCGCGCGAATGGAAGGCCGTCCTCGATCACGATTACATCGCCGGGCAGTTCCTCTGGACGGGCATCGACTTCCTCGGCGAATGCCCCGGATGGCCGCGCCGCATCTCCCAGGCAGGCGTGCTCGATCTCTGCGGCTACGAGAAGCCCGGGTACTGGCACCGCCGCGCCATGTGGACGGATGAGCCCTTCGTCAAGATGGCCGTCGGTCGTGCGGACGTCAAATGGGACTGGCCGGACATGGAGCGGTTCCGCTGGAACGACGAAGAGGGCCGCCTCATGCGGGTCTCGTGCTACACGAACGCGGGTGAGGCCGAGCTCTTTCTCGGCGGCGAATCCCTCGGCGTGAAGCAGGCATCGTCGGAGGATCCATGGCGGATCAAGTTTGAAGTGCCGTTCGCCCCTGGTGAACTCCGTGCCGTCGTGCCGGGCGCGTCGGACTGCCTCGTGACCGCGGGCAAGCCTGCCGTCCTCTCCCTTGACGCCGGCCGGGCTCCGTCGGACGGGATCGCGCAGATCGAAGTGCGCCTCCTCGACGAAGAAGGGCGTCCCGCAGCCGGGGACATGGAGATCCGGTATCAGATCCTCGGCGACGCGGAGATCCTCGGGATCGAGAACGGACGCCCGGATGATCTCACGCCCTATTCCTCGCACACCCGCCGCACCTTCGCCGCCCGCGCGATCGTCTATCTCCGCGTGAACGGACCGGCGACCCTGTACGCATGGGGCGAGGACGGGATCGCGTCAAGCGCGGAGATGCGAATCCGGAATGAAGAATGAAGAATGCAGAATGAAGAATGAACGGTCGTGAAGCTGTATCATACAGCCGCACGACCGTTTGATTTATTTGGAAACCGGAGGTTTCCTACCCC
The DNA here is from genome assembly GCA_017550315.1 of Clostridia bacterium. Classification (GTDB taxonomy): domain Bacteria; phylum Bacillota; class Clostridia; order Oscillospirales; family CAG-272; genus UMGS1696. Next base: position 967 of record JAFZPN010000187.1, on the reverse strand, counting down.
CATTCTTAATTCTTCATTCTTAATTCGTTATTATTCTCTTCTCTTTTCACTCTTAATCAAACAGATCTCTTGCCTTCTTCCGCCCGATATACAGCCCGCGCATGGCGTACTTCGCGACGAACGGGTCCTCGGCGGTGACGATCTGCGCACGGCGGAAGCGCTCATACTCCTCGTCACTCATCGCGGCGACTTCATCGACCATATTGTAAAGCATCCCGTACGTCGATGCGACGGTCAGGATCTCGAGGCCGTATTCGCGGGAGAAATCGGTCATCTCCTCGGTGGTCAGCCCGTAAAACATGTCGACGTTATGGCTCCGCTCCACGTTCGTGAGCTTGCGGAACTCCTTCAGACGGTCGCGGTTGTCCTCGGTGCGCACCGCGGTGAGGAACTGGCCGATGGTCATGGCAAAGGGCGTCATGAAGGAGAAGGCGAAATACCCGTCGTCCTTCAGAACACGCACGGATTCCCGCACAAACGACTCGCGCTCGCCGCGGCTGCTCATGTGATAGATCGGGCCGAGGGAGACCACGGCGTCGAACGATCCGGACGCGAACCGGGAGAGATTGCGCGAGCTCGCGCAGTAAAACTCCTTCACGAGCGGGGCGCGGGGATCGGCCTTGAGCGCTTCCACGCGGTCTGCGATGAGGTCGCCCGCCGTCACTTCCCAGCCCGCCTCGGCAAAGCGGAAGCAGAACTGCGCGCGTCCGGCGGCGGAATCGAGCAGGGCGCCTCCCTTCGGAAGGTATTTATCAAACAGCGACGCGATGACCTCGTTCTCCGTCCGGATCAGGCGGTCGTCCTGCGTCTGTTCGCCGAAATAGCCGAAATAATCAAACATGTTCATCTCAAATTCCCCCATGCAATCCGCATCCCGCGGAACCGTCGTTTCTTCCTCATCATGATAGCACAACGGAGGCTCTCTGTCAAGTTTTTTCAACCGATTCGCGCCGATCTGCCCGATTTC
>JAFZPN010000186.1 GCA_017550315.1 Clostridia bacterium | reverse complement strand
GTGACAGCTTCTCCACGGAGGGAGAAGCCTATACAAAATGCAGTCGAAAACGGATGATAGCTATCTTCCGTGACGGATGCACAAACGCGAGCCTTCCCCCGCCGTGGGGAAGGTGGCCCGTAGGGCCGGATGAGGGGATATATTCGGGTTGAATAAATGATATTTAGAATGAGATTAGTATGAATCGCTCATCCGACGCCCTGCGTCACCCAGAATTCGTAGTTTTCGCCGTCGCCGGGGATGAAGTTTTCCATCGGCGTCTTGCAGGCTTCGTCCTCCCAGCAGGACACCTCGCCGAAATATCCGATGACAAACGCCCACGACGCGGGGACTTCGTAATGCACTTCCCCGATGTCCTCGTAATGGACGAAGATGTCGCGGGAGTCGGCAAACGCTTCGTCGAGCATATCCGGGACGTCGCTGTTCCACGAGGGGATGACCTCGGCGACGGAGCCGTCGTAGCCGTATGTGATCGTCCTGAGGAAGAGCGTGGCCTTGTCGACTTCATAATCGAGGTAATCGTTGGCATCTTCCGCGCCGTCGTAGACGAAATTGAAGCGGAAGGAGTATGCGTCCCCGCTATCCTCGATATCGCTGATGTTGCCGAACGCACTGAACTGAAGCGCATCGATCAGATAGTAGTCGTTCACATAGGAGTCGTCCGTGAAGGCATATTCCTCCTCGTCCGCGCTCGGGATCTGCACGTACAAGGTGATGTTCCCGCCCGGTTCGACGTCAAAGTTATAGTCGCCGTAGGAGCCGCTCCCGTACCGCAGCTCCTCGCCCTCGAAATCGCTGACCACTTCGTAATACTGGACGATCTCTCCCTCCCGGCGGAAGAAGCCCGTCGTCTGCTCGTAGTCCGGCGAGTGCGTCACGAGGGAGAACGAGCCGAACGCGTCCAGAAGATTCGTGACGCGGTTTCTGTCCATCATCTCCGCGAGGGAGAACGGAAGTCCTTCCGCGATCTCTCCGCCGGGATCGGCGCTCAGCGTGTTCGCCTCATCCCGCGCATAAACCGTCGCGGATCCGGTATTGGCGTCGATCAGGACCGTTCCTTCCTCTTCGATGCCGTCGGGAGAGGTGAGAATGATCCCCTCGTCCGGGAGACAGCGCAGCTGCCAGCGTTCCGGGAATTCAAAAGTCTCCGTGCGCGCACTCGCTTCGGTCAGAACGTCGATCGTGATCGTGCGGAAGCCTTCCCAGTCTTCTATCGCGTCCATTCCGAGGCGCTCGCCGTTGTATTCGACCTCAAAGGATCCGTAATACCGCGTATCCTCGACGTAATACTCCCACGAGAAGCTCTTGAGGAAAAGGGTCCCTTTGTTCACGACGGCGGTGTTGACACAGGGCGTCGTTTTGCCCTCCCCGAGATCGAGGTCTTCGACCAGACGGACGGTATAGTAGTCCCCTTCCTCCGCGGTGATGACCATGTCCTCCGAAAGCGCGGTGGGGAAATAGCGGTTGATCGATTCTTCGACCCAGTCGCTGAAATCCGCCTCCTCCGCCGTGACCCATTTCGACGCGGCGGTCCAGTCATCCTCATAGACATAGAAATCGAAGCCGCGGTAGTTCCCGGCAATGTAGGATGAGCCGTCGTCGTACCGACTCTCGGTGATCATGACGCGCTCGCCGTCCCTCTTCCAGTACGATTCGATGTCCGTGCCGCCGTCATAATCCCGCCGGACGGTGACGCTGTCGTTCCATTCGAGCAGGGTCGAGATCGCGTTCTCTTTGATGAGAAGGTCGAGATCGAAATTGAGCGGGAGCTCCGTGCTTTCGGGATCCGTGCCGGGCAGCGTGATCCCGTTCACGGTTCCCTGATCCGGGTCGGTGGGATCCGGTTTGTTCGCCGGGTCGATTTTCTGAATGCGGATGCAGCCGGAAAGCGTCGCTGCCATGGCAAGCACGGCAAGCAGCGCGGCGAAGAATCTGAATCTGTGCATGGTCGCACCTCCTGTGTCGTGGGGACTTGCCCCTGCCGGTTTATCATAACACAAACCGGGGGCATCCACATCGCTAATTTTAGTGAAATGGGGGAGGGCTGACCGTCAGTGTTCCGAAGCCTTCTCCTTCGCCTCGGCGAGAGAGATGCCCTTCTCCCGCGCGATCCGGGCGAGGTCCTCGTATTCGTCCTTGACGCGGGTGACGCCGTATCCCGCGGAGATCTTCTGCCGGACAGGACCGGACGGGGTGTCGCGGACTTCCTCCCGGCGGGCGAGGGTGTAGCGGCGGCAGGTGTTTTCGCGGATCCCGATGGTCGCGGTATGCCGGAAGATGCGCCGCACCGTCGCCTCGCGGTCTTCCGGTCGGCAGAGGACCGAAAGAAGCGTGCCGGGGCGGCTCTTTTTCATCCCGATGGGCGTCGTCCACACGTCGAGCGCGCCTTCCTCAAGCAGCGTCTCCGTCGCAAATCCGATCGCCTCCGGGGTCATGTCGTCGAGATTGCACGCGAGGAGCACGGCGTCCGCGGACTGCTCCTCCCGCTCGCCGAGCATCGCACGCACGCAGTTCGCCGCCTCGAAATCCTTTTTCCCCATGCCGTAGCCGATCCTCTCCGTCCGCATCACGGGCATATCGCCGAAGCGGGCGGCAAAATGCCTGAGCAGCGCGGCCCCCGTCGGCGTGCAGAGTTCCCCGCGGATCGCGCCGCCGTAGATCGGGACGTCCCGCAGAATGTATGCCGTCGCCGGAGCCGGGACCGGAAGGATGCCGTGCGCGCAGTGGACGTGTCCCGATCCGACGTGGACCGGGGAGACGACGACCTCGTCCGGCGCAAGCTGTGCCATCGCGAGGCACACCGCCGTCACATCCGCCACCGCGTCCATCGTGCCGACCTCGTGGAAGTGGATCTCGTCGACCGGGACATCGTGGACGTGGCTCTCCGCCTCCGCGATCAGGCCGAACACCGCAAGCACGTCGTCCTTCACCTTCTCGGGCAGGTCGAGATGATCCCGGACGATGTGTTCGATGTCGTGCACACCGCTGTGATGGTGGTGATGCCCGTGTTCGTGGTCATGTTCGTGGTCATGTTCGTGGTCATGTTCATGCTCATGTTCATGCTCGTGATCGTGCTCGTGGTCATGTTCATGGTCATGGTCGTGATGATGCTCATGTTCGTGCAGGTCGGCGTCGGATGCGTCTTCTTCCTCGCCGGCGATCTTCACCGTGACGTGCGTGCCGGTGATGCCGCATTTCACGGAAGATTCCCGGCTCACCTCCACGCCCGGGATGCCGAGCGCGTTCAGCTTCGCGAAAAAGGCGTCGGGATCGGGAAGCAGTTCCGCGAGGGCCGCCGTCAGCATATCGCCCGCCGCGCCCATGCCGCAGTCAAGATATAAGGTTTTCATTTACTCCTCCGGTTCAGAAAAGGCGGAATCCTCCTCTGGGTCCCGCCTTCATGGCTGATGCGGACTTCTTGTCCGCGATTATTTTAATTTTACCACATATTTTCAGGAATGTCAAGAGAAAAGAAACAGGCGGAGGTCTCCGAGAAGACGTCCGCCCTTGTTCACAGCTGGATATGCGTCTGGTAGCGCGCGTCGGCGTATTCATCCTCTACGAGGTGGGACATGTCCGAAAGAAAGAGGCACCGCGGCACGGTCGTTCCGCACTTGCGGTTCTTAAATTCGAGGAGCGTGACGCCCGTGTGGGTCACGTCAAACTCCGCCCAGAAGATGTTCGGCGGGATGCGCAGAAGATGGGACAGCCACGTGAGGCCGAAGCCCTGATGGCAGAAGACCGCGATCCGCTCATCGTTCGGATCCGCGATCCGGTATTCGTTCCCCTCCCGGACATAGCCCTGCCGCGCGAGGAATTCGTCGGATTCCTTCTGGAGGGCGGCGTATCCGTCCCGGCCGTTCACGATCGGCTCCATCGCGTCGATCTCGTACCAGCGGTCACCGGCGTCGCGGTTGGATCCGCGGACGAAGGATCCGATGTCCTCGATGTTCCAGATCCACGTGCGGTGCCCGTTCCCGAGATCGCGGGTGAAGCGGGACCACGCCAGATTCTCCGAGCACCACGGCTCTATCCCGATCGGGAGACCGAGGGCGTCGGCGGTCGGCTGGGCGGTCTCGATGGCGCGGCGGAGCGGTGACGAATAGATCTTCGTGATGCCGCTTCTGACCATCCGCTTGACCAGGGCGCGCGCCTGCCGGTGTCCCACGTCGGTGAGCTGTTCCACGGGGCCGTAGATCGGATAGCCGTGGCGGACGATGTACAGATACATGATGAACTTCCTTTTCTGACGGGAAACAGCGAAAAGCGAAGAGTGAAGGACTACCTTTCGTTTCACTCTTCGTTCTTCGTTTATTCCCTGTTTTTCTCTTCTTCCTGCTTCAGTTCCGAAATCTCGCGCATGAAGGTGTCGATGTCCTTGAATTCGCGGTGCACGGAGGCAAAGCGCACGTAGGCAACCGGGTCGAGCTGGCGGAGCTTTTCCATCGCCATCTCGCCGATCCGGACGGAGGTGATCTCGCTCTTCATGCTGGCCTGGATCGACGCCTCGATCTCGTCCGCGACGGCTTTGGCGTCCACGGGGCGTTTCTCGCACGCCTTGTACAGTCCCGCCGCCAGCTTGTTCTTGTCGAAAAGCTCCCGTGATCCGTCCTTTTTGAGGACGACCGGGTTAGTCTGGTCGATGATCTCGTAGGTGGTGAACCGCATATGACAGGAGAGGCACTCGCGGCGCCGTTTGATGCTGTTGTTCTCTTCGACAGGTCTGCTGTCAATGACTTTCCAGTCGTCGTGTCCGCAGGAAGGGCATCTCATGAAGCGTTTCCTTTCTCAAACTGTCTTGCCCGTTATTCGGCGCAGGGATCCGTCACGAGGGTCGCGCCGACCGGATAGTGGTCGGAGAGGTATTCCCCGTCGCATCCGTCCGTCGCTGCGAACGAGAGGCTCGTATCGCACGGAAGGGTCGTAAAGATAAAGTCGATCTTGGAGCCTTTGCCACGCTCCGGATGATAGCCGTGGAAGGAGATCTCGATCCCGGCCGTGACGTCGGTGAGCGGCTTGTCGAGACCGTCAAATCCGGTGACGGACTTGTAGACATAGCTGTCCGGCGTGACGTTGAAGTCGCCGGTCAGAACCACGGGCAGCGGGTTCACTTCGTAGTCGTTCGCGATCCGGTTCAGGATCAGGGAGACGCCCTGCGCCTGCGAAAACGCGCCGACGTGATCGAGATGGGTGTTGTAATGGCGGAACAGGAGGCCACTCACCCGGTCGCGCAGGGTGGCCGTGGTGCAGATGCGCGGGCAGTCGCTCTGGTCGGTCGAGAAGCGCGAGCCCGGCTTGTGCGGCGTGTCGGAGAGCCAAAAGGTCTCAAGGAACACGAGATCGAAGCGGTCCTTGCGGTAGGCGATGACGTTCGATTCGTTGTCGTAATTCTTCCCGCGGCCGACGCCCACGACCTCAAAACCCTCGAGGTTGTCCATCAGCCACTGGCGCTGATAGGGCATGGTCTCCTGGAAGCCGATCAGATCGGGCTCGTAGGCGAGGAACTTCTCCCGGAACAGGGGGATCCGCGCGGTAAAGGAACCGCTTCCCTTCCGCTGTCCGTTGTCGGTCCAGATGTTGTAGCTGAATACCTTGATCGTGTTTTTCTCCATGACGCTCATCCTTTCACACCGGGGGAAAACCCCTTGTTCATAACGGTTTCATTATAGCACCCGGGCCGCGCAAATGCAAGAGAAACGGCGAATTTTCCCGCGATTATTTTTGCGTTATCCTGCCGTCGCGCGCCCGGAACAGAGCGCATTCCGCGTCGGTCGAGGAGGCCGCCTCCGCCGCGCGTATCGGGTCCATTCCGCCGCACAGGAGCCCGTAGAAAAACCGGACGGTCCAGAAATACGCAGCGCTCCCCTCGGGAGAATCCGCGGGAGCCGCATAGAAATTACCGGCAGAAGCGAAGACCTCCGCTGTCCCGTCCTGTCCGGTGTCGCAGCCGGTGGAGACGATGATCTTGTTCCGCAGTGCGATCTTCGCGCGCAGTTCGTCCGGTCCGATCGGTCCGCGCGGTTCGTCCGGCTCGTAAATCCAGTCCGCGAGCGGGGGCATGAGAAACGCGCCGCCGTCCCCGTGACCGCAGAGGATCACCGCGTCGGGGTCGGGGAATCCGCTCGTCCCCGCAAGGGCATCGAGAAAGTGCTTCGGTCTCCCGACGGGGATGAGAAACACCCGCGCGCCGAAGAGCTCGAGGGCGGTCCGGAGCCCGAACGCCTCAAAATCGACGCTCGTCATGACGATCAGAACATTCATCTTTTCATCGGAAATCCGTTCACGGATTTCCCCCTCACTTCTTACTTCTTACTTTTATTTCTTAACTCTTCTCTCTTCCCTCTCTCAGACATGCATCCACCGCTCGAGCTCCGAGAGGAAATGCTTTCCGCGGAACACGATCTGCGCGGCGAGGAGCAGCCCGCTCACGCTCATGGAGATCACGGCGAAATGGCGGTACAGCCCGGTCATGTGTCCGGTAAAATACAGGACAGCCACCGCCGCCGTACCGATGAGGGTGACGGCAACATACGCGGCATAGGTCCCCATCCGGCGCGAATCCGCGATGCCCATAACGAAATAGAACACTGCGAGCACCGCCGACACCGTCGGGAGAACATAGCCGTAGCTCCATCCGTACCAGCCGTTCAGGCGGTCCCAGAGGAGGCAGAGGAGGACGGCGATCACGCCTTCCCAGAGGATCCCCTTCGCGATGTTCTTCCGTTTGCGTGCGCCGACGTTGACGATGATCCACGCGCATACGGTGGCGAGGGTCAGGGTCATGTAGATCGGCATGTGGGGCAGATAGAGGCCGTGGAGGATGTTCACGACCACGAGGATGAGGATCGCCGCGAAGGTGGAGATGCGGAAGATCAGATCGTACGTCCGCTTCACGGGGATGAGGGGAAAGACGCCCGCCGATTCTCCTCCCTCCGGCGCGTCCGGAAGCACTTTTCCGCAGAGGGGACAGCGTTTGCGCGCGCCGTCGACGGCGATGGCACAGGCCGGGCATTTCTGCATAACGGATCCTCCGATCACATTCAAATAAAATTTTCTCTGAGAGTTCACTCCGCGGGAACTGCGGAAATCTGCGTCCACGCCGTGCGGTATCCCGCGCGAACAGCCGTTTTCAGGGAACGGACGTTCGCCCACGACGCGCCGTAGAACGGGAGGTGTCCGCCCGAAAGAACGGTGCGGGTCAGGCGGTTCACGAGCGCCGGTCCGATCCCCTGTCCTCGGTATGCCGGGGTCACGTCGATCCCGATCTGCCACATCGACGGGCAGTCCTCCGAGATCCCGGCCAGCGCGATCACGCGGTCCCCGTCATACGCGGCAAGGGCCAGACGGTCACGCTCCGGACGCTTCATGCTGAGAGCGTTTGAAAACTCCGGAAGGTAGAGCGCGCCGAACTCCTCCGGTCCGAGAAGCCGCACGGGCATCGGGAGCGAGGCGTCGCAGGCTTCTATCGCC
>JAFZPN010000185.1 GCA_017550315.1 Clostridia bacterium | reverse complement strand
GAGCTCGGAGACCTGTCCCGTCGCCAGTCCGATCTGGTTGCCGTAGGAGGAGTAGCCCGCCGCCGCCGTCGTGACGAGCTTCTTCTGCGGGAGCTTGCCCTCGAGCGTTTCGGACAGGGGTCTTGTCGGATCGCCCGCGCCGGTCACGCGCATCGCCGCATAGACGTAGCTGCGCCCGGAGAGCGGGTCGCGGATCGCGCCGCCGATGCAGGTCGCCGCGCCGCCGAAGGGTTCGATCTCGGTCGGATGGTTGTGCGTCTCGTTCTTGAAGAGCAGGAGCCATTTCTCGATTTTGCCCTCGATCTCCACGTCGACCTTCACCGTGCAGGCGTTGATCTCCTCGGATTCGTCGAGCTTCGGGAGCCGTCCGTCGGCTTTCAGCGCGCGGCAGGCCATCGTCGCCAGATCCATCAGATTGATCGGCTTCTTTCCGCGTCCGATGCGCTCACGCGTATTCAGATACCGCTGCCAGGTCCGCGCGAGCACGGGATCGTCGAAGGTGGCTTTGTCGATGGTCGTGAGGAAGGTCGTGTGCCGGCAGTGATCGGACCAGTAGGTGTCGATCATGCGGATCTCGGTCAGGGTCGGATCGCGGTCCTCGCCCCGGAAATACGCCCGTGTGAAGGCGAGGTCGCCCTCGTCCATGGCCAGGCCCCATTTCGCGATGAAGGCGGAAAGATCCCCATCCTCCATCGCCCGGAAGCCGTCGAGGATCGCGACGTCCGCGGGCACGTCATACGGCATCGCGAGCGTCTCGCGCGTTTCGAGGGATGCCTCGCGCGCTTCCACCGGGTTGATGACGTATTTCTTCACCGCGGCGAGATCGTCCGGCGTGAGCGTTCCCTCGAGGATGTACACCTTCGCCGAGAGGACCGTCGGACGCACGCCCTGCGAGAGGATCTGGATGCACTGGGCCGCCGAATCCGCGCGCTGGTCGTACTGACCGGGGAGGTATTCGACCGCAAAGACCGAAGCCCCCGCCGGGACGTCGAGCGTGTCGGACGTCACGTCCACCTGCGGCTCCGAGAAGACGGTGTTCTTCGCGTAGGCAAACAGATCGGCGTCGAGCCCCTCCGCGTCGTAGCGGTTGAGGATGCGCACCGAGGTGAGCCCTGCGAGGCCGAGGAAGGAGGTGAGATCGTTTTTCAGCGCGTCCGCCTCGACCGTCAGGCCCGGACGCTTTTCTACGTAAACTCTATAAACCATTTATTCTCCTTTGCACGCGAGGGCGCGCGCGCCGATGTCATGCCGCAGATACCGGTTCTCGAAATGCACGTCTTCCGCCGCGTCGTAGGCATTCGCGACCGCTTCCTTCAGGGTCGGAGCCACCGCCGTCACGCCGAGGACCCGTCCGCCGCCCGTCACGAGCACGCCGTCCGCCGATTTCGCCCCGGCCACGTAGATCCGGGCGCCGTGCTTCGGCTTCTCCGGCAGGATGAGCGGGTAGCCCGTCGCGTATTTCTTCGGATAGCCCTCCGAGGCGAGGATCACGCAGCAGGCCGCGGCATCCTTCCAGCGGATGTCCACATCCGCGAGATTGCCCGCCGCCGTCGCCTTCATGATCGTAAATAGATCGGTGTCGAGCAGGGGCAGGACGACCTGCGTTTCCGGATCGCCGAAGCGGCAGTTGTATTCGATCACCTTCGGACCGTCCTCGGTGATCATCAGCCCGAAGTACAGGCAGCCCCTGAACGTGCGGCCTTCCGCGTTCATCGCGCGGATCGTCGGGAGGAAGATCTCGTCCATGCAGCGCGCGGCGACCTCGGGCGTGTAGTACGGATTCGGCGCGACGGTGCCCATGCCGCCCGTGTTGAGACCCGTGTCGCCGTCGCCCGCCCGCTTGTGGTCCATCGAAGAGATCATCGGAACGACCGTATTCCCGTCGGTGAAGGACAGCACGGAGACCTCGGGACCCGTGAGGAATTCCTCGATCACCACGCGCCGACCGCTCTCGCCGAAGACGCGGTCCTCCATGATCTCCCCGATTGCCGCGTCCGCTTCTTCAAGCGTCTGGCAGATCAACACCCCTTTGCCGAGCGCGAGGCCGTCCGCCTTCACCACGATGGGCGGGGTGACGGTCCGGCAGTACGCGCGGGCATCGGAGGCCGAATCGAATACCTCGTACTTCGCCGTCGGGATGCCGTATTTCTTCATGAGATTCTTCGAGAAGACCTTCGAGCCCTCGATGATCGCGGCATTCGCGCGCGGTCCGAAGCAGGGGATGCCCAGCTCCTCGAGCGCGTCGACGCAGCCGAGCACGAGCGGATCGTCCGGCGCGACCACCGCGAAGCCGATGTCGTGGCTTTTCGCGAAGTCGACGATCGCGGGGATGTCCTTCGCGCCGACGGGGACGCACTCCGCCTCTTTCATCCCGGCATTCCCGGGGAGGGTGTAGATTTTCGTGATTTCCGGGCTTTCGGCGAGCTTCTGGATGATCGCATGCTCGCGTCCGCCGGAACCGATGACAACAATATTCATTTCGTGATCCTCATAGTGAATTACGAATTAAGAATTAAGAATGAAGAATGAAGAATAATCGGGGGAGCAAGGGCTTGGAACAGGTCGAACACAACCAGCAATACATCATTGGGTTTATTTGTCCCTTGCCCATTTTAAAGTTCTTTGCCAGGCTTTCTTTCAAGAAAGCCGCGTACCCCCGTACCCCGTACTCCTCAATGGTGGAACAGGCGCATGCCGGTGAAGGCCATGGCGATGCCGTACTTGTCGCAGGTTTCGATGACCTGATCGTCGCGGATGGAGCCGCCGGGCTCCGCGATATAGGAGACGCCGGAGCGGCGCGCGCGTTCGATATTGTCGCCGAAG
>JAFZPN010000184.1 GCA_017550315.1 Clostridia bacterium | reverse complement strand
GTGACAGCTTCTCCACGGAGGGAGAAGCCTATACAAAATGCAGTCGAAAACGGATGATAGCTATCTTCCGTGACGGATGCACAAACGCGAGCCTTCCCCCGCCGTGGGGAAGGTGGCCCGTAGGGCCGGATGAGGGGATATGTTCGGCGTGAATAAATGACATTTAGATTGAGATTAGTATCAAACGTGCGTCCGCGGGCAAAAAAGAACTGCCGCGGGATGCAGCAGTTCGATGAGGTTATAAGGTCTTCTTCCCTTCCTCGTACATCCGCACCATGGCGTCGGCCGTGTCGCGGACGGAGTCGAGATCATTCCCGAAGGGGCGGTGATTTTGGATGCTGTCATAGAAATCGGCGATGCAGGCGGTGTGGCCGGTGCCCCAATACCCTTTGCCGAGCGCGGCGTCGGTCCGGAAGGTCCTGTGCTCCACGCCGTCCTTCGTGCGGATCTCGAGGGCGTCGGATTCCAGTCGGAGCGTCGCTCGCTCAAGATGCAGCTCGATCATCACGGGGGCGTCCTGCGTATAGGCCGTCGTGGCGTAGAAGAGCGCGGGCTTGCCGCCGAGGACGAGATACGCCTCCACGGTGTCCTCGACCTCGATCCCGCCCCGGAGGTGGTGATTCGCCATGTGCGCTTCAACCGTGTCGGGATGGCCCATCAGGCGCACGAGCAGATCGAGCGTGTGCACGGACTGGTTGATGAGGACGCCGCCGCCCTCGGTCTCCCAAGCGCCGCGCCATCCGCTGTCCCGGTAGTACGGGAGCTCGCGCTTCCACGTGACGAAGGCCCGCGCGCCGAGCAGTTCCCCGTACACGCCCTCGTCGATCAGGCGCTTTGCCTCCCGCGCGTTCGGGTTGTACCGGTTCTGGAAGCAGAAGCCGAGCGGGACCCGGGACGCCGCGTCTTCGAGCATCGCCCACTGTTCGCGCCGGATCAGCGGGGGCTTTTCCGAAAAGACGGCGATCCCGCGCAGGGCGGCCTTCTGCGCCATCGGAGCGTGGAGGTAATGCGGCGTGCAGAGGTGGACGGAATCGGGACTCTCGGCGTCGAGGAGAGAATCCATTGAATCGTAGGCGCGGCAGCCGTATTTCTGCGCCATGGCTTCGGCGCGTTCGGGACGGATGTCGGCGCACGCGATGAGTTCGGTGTCGGGGAGGTTATGGAGGACGGCCGCGTGCACCTGCGCGATGCCGCCGCAGCCGATGATGGCGACGTGGAACATGAGGGAACTCCTTTCGGCCGGGGTGATCCGGCACGAATACAGTATAGCAGATTCCGCCGCGGATTTCAACAGGATTTTCGATTTTTTCGCTCTCCGGTCCGCCGACTCACCCGCAGGTTGAGGCGGACACGAGAAATACGTTATTGAAATTCGCCGTCCCGTCCGGTATAATGGGGACAGGATCGATCCATCATCACATGATTCAGGAGAAACGAACATGAAACCAACCACCATCGGGGAACGGATCCGCGACCTGCGCAAGAAGCGCGACCTGACGCAGGAAAAGCTGGCGGATTTCCTCGGCGTGTCCTATCAGGCGGTCTCAAAATGGGAGTGTAATTTGACTTCTCCCGACCTCGGCCTGATCGGGCCGCTCACGAAGCTCCTCGGCGTCACCGCGGACGAACTGCTCGGGCTGACGGAAGAGGAAAACGACGAGAGGAGAGCGTATTTTGACAACGAGTACAAGGGGTACTGGAAGCGGAACGACTTTGCAGCAAATTACGAAATCGCCAAGCAGGCGGTCGAGGAATATCCCGGCGATTTTAAGTATCTGAACTGGCTCGCCAATATGGAGTATTATCTCGCTTTCGAAGACGAGGATTACCGGCAGGGAGTTATTCCGTTCGAGCAGTTGACGCATTTCCAAGAGAGTATAAACACATCCATCCGTCATTCGCTGACCGTATATGAGAATGCGAAGGAGGAAGAATTAAGGAACAGCGCGCTTTGGGGTGTCATTCTCTGTTATCGGGTCCTAAACCGTCCCGACGAAGCGCGGCATTATGCGGAGCTGTACCCGGAGCAGGATTCAACCACCCGGGACGATGCCATGCTTCTGGTTCTGAGGGGAGAAGAGCGGAAAAAACTGAAACAGAAAATGCTGATCGATGTCATGAACCGTCTGGATGTCGTACTGGATTATTTCTATGAAGACGGCAGCCTTGTCGATGAGACGGACCGCGTGAAGGAAACCATCCTTCATACGCTCATCCCGGACGGAAACTATCTCGGGTTTGCCTTCAAACTGTTCTACCTCCGGATCGGACAAGCAAAGCGAGCAGCAAGAGCGGGAGACAGAAACGCCGCGCTGAGGCTTCTCAAGGAGGCGGCCGGATTTGGGCTGGAGTACGACCGCGCCGTGCAGGACGGCACCATGTGCTTTACTGCCCCTCTTCTGAATGGATATATATCCTCCGATCCGGAATACAGAGAGGGTAACTTCACATGCGCGGGAATACTCCGGGACGAAATGGGAAGCGAGAAGGCTTTCGACCTCATCCGCTCCGTTCCGGAATTTCAAGCGCTGCTCGCCGGGACGAACGCGTAAAAAAGCTCCCCTGGATCCCAGGGGAGCTTTCTTTATGGTTGGCTTATTCGTCCTCTTCCATCTTGACGACGGCGATGCCGAGCTCTTCGAGGGCCTTCGGATCGGCGGGCGCGGGGGCTTTCGAGAGAAGCTCCGACGCGTTCTGTACCTTCGGGAAGGCGATGACGTCGCGGATGTCTTCAAGACCGAGCAAGAGGCATACGACGCGGTCCAGACCGAACGCCAGTCCTCCGTGCGGGGGAACGCCGTACCGGAACGCTTCGAGCAGGAACCCGAACTTTTCCTCCGCTTCCTCCGGTCCGATGCCGAGCGCCTCGAACATCTTCGTCTGCATCTCGGTGGTGTGGATGCGGATCGAGCCGCCGCCGAGCTCCGTGCCGTTCAGGACGCAGTCGTACGCTCTCGCGCGGACCGCACCCGGATCGGTGTCGAGCAGGGGGAGGTCCTCCTCCATCGGCATGGTGAAGGGATGGTGCATCGCATAGAAGCGGCCGTCCTCTTCGGAGTACTCGAGAAGCGGAAATTCCGTGACCCAGAGGAAGTTGAACTTCGTCTTGTCGATCAGGCCGAGGCGGCGGGCCACTTCGCAGCGGAGCGCGCCGAGGGAATCCCAGACGACCTTGTTCTTCGCGGCGACGAGGAGGGCGAGGTCCCCTTCCCCAACCTGCATCCGGCCGAGGATGGACTTCATTTCGTCCTCGGTGAGGAACTTGGCAAAAGAGGAGGTCGGCGCGCCGGCGGTGTTCTTGTACCACGCGAGGCCCTTCGCGCCGTAGGTTTTGACGTAATCGGTGAGGGAGTCGATCTCCTTGCGGGTCATCGACGCGCCGCCCGGGACCGTGATGCCGCGGACGCTGCCACCCGCCTCCACCGCGCCGCGGAAGACGGAGAATTCCGAATCCTTCACGAGGTCGGAGACGTCGCAGAGCTCGAGCCCGAAGCGGGTGTCCGGCTTGTCGGAACCGAAGCGGTTCATGGCTTCCTTCCACGTCATGCGCTTGAAGGGGATCTCGAGGGGCTGATGCAGGAACTCGTCGAAGAGGGTCTTGAGGAAGCCCTCGTTGACGGCCATGATGTCCTCTTCGTCAGCGAAGGACATTTCCTCGTCGATCTGGGTGAATTCGGGCTGACGGTCGGCGCGCAGGTCCTCGTCGCGGAAGCAGCGGGCGATCTGGAAGTAGCGGTCGAAGCCGGAATACATCAGAAGCTGCTTATACAGCTGGGGAGACTGCGGGAGCGCGTAGAATTTGCCCTGATGGACGCGGCTCGGGACGAGATAGTCGCGCGCGCCTTCCGGGGTGGGCTTGATGAGGCACGGGGTCTCGATGTCGATGAAGCCCTGCCCGGCGAAATAGTTGCGGGCGATGCGGACGATCTCACTCCGGGCGATGATGTTGCGCTGCAGGTCGGGACGGCGCAGGTCGAGATAGCGGTGCTTGAGGCGCAGCTCGGCCTTGACGTCGCTCTTTTCGACGATGGCGAACGGCGGCGTTTCGGCGGAGGCGAGGATTTTCAGAGAGGTGACGAAGACCTCGCTCTCGCCGGTCGGGAGGTTCGGGTTGATCGCCGCTTCTCCGCGGGAACGGACCGTGCCGCGCGCCGCGAGGACGTATTCCGCCCGGATGCCGAAGGCCGTGTCGAAGACGGCGCGGTCGGTCGCGTCGTCAAAGGCGAGCTGGACGATGCCCGTCCGGTCGCGCAGGTCGATGAAAATGAGGGAGCCGAGGTCGCGCTGTCTCTGGCACCAGCCGGTGAGGGAGACCTCGCGGCCGATGTCCTTCGCCGTCAGGGTGCCGCAGTAGTCGGTGCGCTTGTCCGCTTTGGTGAATGATTCCATGGTGTTTCTTTATCCTTCCTTGGCTGATTGTTTTTTATTCTTCGCCGAACAGATGACGGAGCTTTTCGAGCGATTCGGCATCGCATACGACGAACGCGCCGTCGTCCGCGGGGGCCCTGTCCGTGACGGCGACCTTCGCGGAGTCGTTGACGAGGTTGTCGATGACGGCACGCATGGCGGCGGGATCCTCGGCGACGACCGTGACTTTGACCCCCGCGCGCACGAGGAGCTCCCAGAGCCGCTCGTCCGGGAGGAAGCGGCCGTCGATGACGGCTTTTTTGATCCCGACGTTTTCGTACATCGCGCCGTTCTCGCTCCACGACCGCCCGAGATTGCGCTCGAACTTCTTGACGTAGATGTCCGTGAACTCGTCGGCGGTGATGCCGTAGCATTCCATCATGTCGAAGATGTACATGAGGTGGTCGGCGACCTCCTCGATGAAGTGCTCGCGGACGGTGGGATTTTCCATGATGCCGTCGGAGCCCTTCTTTTTGATGATCGAGATCGCCTCGCCGAGCTCGTCCATGCTCCAGAGGAGGGAGAACGGTCCGTTTTCGGGCGTGCGTCCGACAATCCAGCCCTTTTCGACGGCGAGGTCGTGCTGCATTTTTAAGAATCCGGCAAGCTCCATCACTCAGCCTCTCTTTCCCGTGAGGAATTCCGCGATCCCGTCGAGCGGGACCTCGGTCTGTTCGCTCGTAGCCATCTCCTTGATGACGGCGCGCCCGGATGCGATCTCGCTGTCCCCGAGGATCAGGACGAACCGCGCGGCGATCTTGTCGGCGTATTTCATCTGCGCCTTGAGGGAGCGCCCCATGATGTCGCAGTCGGCGTTGATCCCGGCGCGGCGCAGGTCGGTGACGATTTTCGCCCCACACACGGCCGCTTCCTTCCCCATCGCGGCGATGTATAGCTCCGGAACGGCCAGGCGCGGCGCCTCGATGCCGTTCTGCTTCATCGCGAGGATCAGGCGGGTGATGCCCATGCCGAAGCCGATGCCGGCCATCTTCGGGCCGCCGAGCTCTTCCATGAGGCCGTCGTAGCGCCCGCCGCCGCAGACCGTGCTCTGGGAGCCGATGCCCTCGGCGATGAATTCAAAGACCGTGCGGGTGTAATAATCGAGGCCGCGGACGATGTGCGGATCGATCACATATTCGATCCCGCAGGCTTCGAGGTAGCTCTTGAGCTCCGCGAGGTGCTCGGCGCACTCCGGGCACAGGTGGTCGATCGTGCGGGGGGCGTTCTCGGCGACTTTTTTGCAGGAATCGTTCTTGCAGTCGAGAACGCGCAGGGGATTCGTTTCCATGCGGTCGAGGCAGGTGTCGCAGAGTTCGCTTCGGTTTTCGCGGAGGTAGTTCACCAGCGCTTCGCGGTACTGCGGGCGGCAGTTCGGACAGCCGATCGAGTTGATGTGCAGGCGGACGTTTTTCAGCCCCAGCTCGCGCAGAACGCTGTCCGCGAGGGAGATGACGGTGAAGTCTGCGCCGGCTCCGGGCGCGCCGAACATCTCCGCACCGAACTGGACGAATTCGCGGCTTCTCCCGGCCTCCGGCTTTTCATAGCGGAAGCAGTTGATGAGATAGAAATGCTTGAGCGGAAGGGTGTCCGCCGTCTTACCGTTTTCGATGATCGCGCGGACGACGGAGGCGGTTCCCTCGGGACGGAGCGCATAAACTGTGCCGTCCTTGTCGGTGAAGGTGTACATCTCCTTCTGCACGACGTCGGTGGTCTCGCCCACGCCGCGCTTAAAGAGCCCGATCTCCTCGAAGGTCGGGGTGCGGATCTCGGTGAAGCCCGAACGCTCCGCGGCGGCGCGCACGACCTTTTCTATATAGTTCCACGCGAAGATATCCGGGGACATCACGTCCATCGTACCGCGCGGCTTTGCGATTTTTTCCATGGCAGTATTCTCCTGAATAGATTCTGACTCCCTATTATATCAAAACCGCGGGCCGTTTTCAAGTATGTTCCGAAATAAAATTCCGAAACGCCTTGTATTTGTCCGCATTTTATGGTAAAATGCTGTGTTGAAAGAATTTATGCCCATGAGGTAACACAGGATGGAATACAAAATCTCCGACAAGCTGGCGGCTCTGAAACCCTCCGCCATCCGCGAAATCTTCAAGTCCCTCTCCGATCCGACGATCATATCCTTCGCCGCGGGCAATCCCTCCCCGCTCTCCTTCCCCGTCGCCGATCTCGCGGCCCTCTCCGCGGACATCTTCGCGAACCAGTCCACGGCCGCGCTCCAGTACTCCGTCACCGAGGGCTATCCGCCTTTCCGTGCGGCGATCGCGAAGCGCATGAAGGAAAAGTTCGGCATCGGCCGCGATTTTGACGAGACCATTATCACGACCGGCGGCAACCAGGCCGTGGAGCTCTGCTGCAAGGTCATGTGCAACGAGGGCGACGTCGTCGTGTGCGAGAATCCCTCGTTCATCGGCGCGCTCAACGCCTTCCGCTCGAACGGCGCGAAGACCGTGGGCGTCCCGCTCCGGAATGACGGCATCGATCCGGAAGAGCTCGACCGCGTCCTCGCCTCAACCCCGAACGCGAAGATGCTCTATCTCATCCCGACGTTCCAGAATCCCGCCGGGATCACCTCGACGCTCGAAAACCGGAAGCGTGTCTACGAAGTCGCGAAGAAGTACGGCATCCTGATCTTCGAGGACAACCCCTACGGAGAACTGCGCTTCGCGGGCGAGGACGTCCCGACCTACAAGTCCTTCGACGAGGACGGCCTCGTGATGTACTGCTCGTCCTTCTCGAAGATCCTCTCCGCCGGGATGCGCATCGGATACGCGTGCGGTCCCGCGCCGGTCATTCAGAAGATGGTCGTCGCGAAGCAGGTCGAGGACGTGCACACGAACATCTTCTTCCAGATGCTCTGCTACCGCTACATGACCGAGCGTGACCTCGACGCCCACATCGTCGATATCCGGAAGATCTACGGCGCGAAGGCGGGCCTGATGCTCGGCGAACTGGACAAGCACATGCCGAAGTGCGTGAAGTACACCCGTCCCGAGGGCGGCCTCTTCCTGTGGTGCACGCTGCCCGGCGGCGTCTCTTCGGCAGATTTCGTGAAAGAGGCGCTCGCGCGCAAGGTCGCCGTCGTGCCCGGCACCGCATTCAACTGCGATCCCGCGGCTCCGTCCGATTCCTTCCGACTCAATTATTCCACGCCCTCCGACGAGGACATCGTGCGGGGTGTCGGGATCCTCGGCGATCTCGCCCGGGAAATGTTCGGAGAATGACGCATGTTTATCGATAAGATCCGAATTTACGTCAAGGCCGGGAACGGCGGGAACGGGGTCGTCTCCTTCCGACGCGAGAAATACATCGCCAAGGGCGGTCCGGACGGCGGCGACGGCGGCAACGGGGGCAACATCGTCTTCCGCATCGACGAGGGATCGAATACCCTGCTCGCCTTCCGCTATCACCGCAAATTCGTCGCGCAGAACGGCTCGGACGGCGCGGGGCAGAAGTTCCACGGCGCGAACGGGGAGGACACGGTCATCCTCGTGCCGCGCGGAACGCTCATCCGTGACGCCGAATCGAACAAGATCATCCACGACATGTCCGGCGACGAGGACTTCATCCTCTGTCACGGCGGACGCGGCGGCTGGGGCAACCGGCATTTCGCCACCCCGACGCGCCAGGTCCCGCGCTTTGCGAAGGCCGGACTGCCGGGCGAGGAGAGGGAGATCATCCTCGAGCTGAAAATGATCGCGGACGTAGGCCTCGCCGGTCTGCCCTCCGCGGGGAAATCCTCCCTTCTCGCCGCGCTTTCTTCCGCGCGTCCGAAGATCGCGGACTACCACTTCACCACGCTTGAGCCGAACCTCGGCGTCGTCTCCACGGGCGGCGAATCGGGATTCGTCATGGCGGACATCCCCGGCCTGATCGAAGGGGCCTCCGAAGGCGCGGGTCTCGGCCACGCGTTTCTGCGCCACATAGAGCGCTGCCGGATGCTCGTGCAGGTCGTGGACGTCTCCGGACAGGAAGGTCGGCCGGCGGTCGAGGACTTCGAGACGATCTCGGCGGAGCTCGAAAAGTTCTCGCCTGAGCTCGCGGCCCGTCCCCGGATCATCGCGGCGAACAAGGCCGATCTGCTCGTGAACGGCGAGGACGAATTCCCCATGATCCCGGAGCTGTCCGAAGAATGCGCGGCCCTCGAAGCGCGCGCGAAGGAATGCGGATACGAGGTGGTGTACATCTCCGCGTCCCAGAAGATGGGGCTCAAGGCCCTCGTCGACCGGATCGCCGCCATGCTCCGCGAGCTGCCGCCGGTCCTCGTCTATGAGACGGAGCTCACGCCGGAGGAGATGGAGGACGATCTTCCCTCCGCCGACGACGTGGTGATCACGCGCGAGAGCGACGGATCCTACCGGGCCTCGGGCGCCTGGATCGACGCGCTGGTCGGACGGGTGAATTTTAACGACCGTGAATCCCTCATGTACTTCGAGCGCTCCCTCTCGAAATACGGCATCATCGACAAGCTGCGCGACGCCGGATGCGAGGAGGGCGACGAGGTCTGGATCGACGATATTTCCTTTGAATTCGTGAACTGAGGAGGCGCACATGCTCGCATCGCTGAAAGAGCAGGTTTACGAGGCCTGCATGAAGATCCCCGCGTGGGGACTCGCGATCTTCACCTGGGGGAACGTCTCCGGGATCGACCGGGAACGGGGGTTGGTGGTCATCAAGCCCTCGGGCGTCGAATACGACGATCTCGCGCCGGAACTCTTTCCGGTCGTCGATCTCATAACCGGCAAAGTCGTCGAGGGGGACCTCAATCCTTCCTCCGACACACCGACGCATCTCGAACTCTACCGCTGCTTCCCCGCGATCGGCGGCGTCACGCACACGCATTCGACCTGGGCGACGATCTACGCGCAGGCCGGACGCGGGATCCGACCCTACGGCACGACGCACGCGGATCACTTCGGGGGCGAGATCCCCTGCACACGCGCGATGACGGCGGAGGAGATCCGCGGGGAATATGAGCTCGAAACGGGCCGCGTGATCTGCGAGACCTTCGAGACCCTGCACCTCGACCCGATGCACGTCCCCGCCGCGCTGGTCCGCTCGCACGGTCCCTTTGCCTGGGGCAAGGATCCGATGGATTCGGTCGCATGCGCGATGACGCTCGAAGCCGTCGCGGACATGGCATTCCACACGGAGGTGCTCGCGTCGACCCCTGCGCTTGCGAACATGGACAATGTACTGCTACACAAGCATTTCGACCGCAAGCACGGCCCGAACGCCTATTACGGGCAGAAGAAAGCGTAATCGGAGGGGATCATGGAACAGCTGAAAATTCTGCGCACCGCGGCCAATCTCGTCACCGGGATCGGGATGGGAGGCCGGGCGATTGCTTATATCCTGTTCTTCGCGGCGCGTCATCTCTTTCTGCCCGTCGCCCTGCTCGGCGCGGCCTTCATGATCGGCGGCGCGGGGATGTACGCGGGCGGGCTCGCCGGCTACAACAAGCTGCACGCCGCAGAGACGAGCGCGGATAAGGACTGAGGCCGGAGAGGGAGAGCGGATTTCCGTTCCCCCTCTTTTTTTGCGCCGCGCGGCGTTTTTCTCTTGCAAATCGGGCGGCGTTGTGGTAAGATGAAGCTGAACAAATGTTGTATCAGGAGGCGCGGCATGGCACTGACCCCGATATCCGGCCTGCCCAAGCTCGAACAGCCCGTCGGCGTGCTGAAGGGCGTCGGGCCGGCAAAAGAAACAGCCCTCGCAAAGCTCGGCGTCGAGCGCATCGGCGATCTCGTGCGGCTCTGGCCCCGCGCCTATCAGAACCGCGGCGACACGAAGACCCTTCTTGAGGTCGCGGATCGGCTGCGGAACGGGGAGACGGGGCCGTTTTCGACCGTGCTGACCATGTCCTCGGAACCGCAGACCCGGTATATCCGCCGCGGCATGGTGATCACCAAGGCACGCGCGTTCGACGAGACGGGATCGGCGGAGATCACGTGGTTCAACCAGCCGTATATCGCGCAGCGCGTCCATACGGGAGAGACCTATCGCTTCTTCGGGCGTTTCGCGTGGGAATACGGCCGCGTCCAGATCAATTCCCCGATCACGGAGGCATGGCGAGAGGATCTGCCCTTGCCCGCGATCGTCCCGGTCTATCCGGTCACGCAGGGGCTGAAGCAGCGCTTTCTCGCCGATCTCATCGCGGAGGCGATCCGGTATGCGGGGGACGAGCTCACGGAGAGCCTCCCGACGGACGCGCTCGAGGAAATGCGCCTGCCGAGCTACGGCTTTACCGTCCGGGCGATCCACCGTCCGGCCAGTGTTTCCGAGATGGAGACCGCGCGGCAGAGGCTCGTCTTCGAGGAGCTCTACTTCATGTTCCTTTCGATGGCCCTCTCCGGCGCGGCGTCGAGGCAGGCGAGCGGACCGCTGAAGCTGACGGACACCGACCTCTCGGATTTTAACGCCGCCCTTCCCTTCACGCTCACCGGCGCGCAGGCGCGTTCGATCCGGGAGATCGTCGCGGACATGGCGGGGGAGCGTCTGATGAACCGCATCCTGACGGGAGACGTCGGCAGCGGCAAGACGGTCGTGGCGGCGGCGGCGATGTACGCGGCGGTGAAGAACGGATTCCGCGCCGTTCTGATGGCCCCGACCGAGATCCTCGCCGCGCAGCACGCGGAGGACCTCACGAAGCTCTTCGGCGCGCTCGGCGTGAAATGCGCCTTGCTCACGGGCTCGACGAAAAAGAAGGACCGCACGGCGATCCTTGACGGGCTGCGGGACGAGGGGGACATCCGGATCGTCGTCGGGACGCACGCGCTCCTGACCGTGGACGTGCTGATCGACCGACTCGGGCTCGCGGTGATCGACGAGCAGCACCGGTTCGGCGTGCATCAGCGGGCGGCGCTCTTCGAGAAGGCGAAAAACGTCCACTCGCTCGTGATGAGCGCCACGCCGATCCCGCGCACGCTGACCCTCGCGGCCTACGGGATGATCGACGTCTCGAAGATCGACGAGCTCCCGGCGGGCAGGCAGAAGATCGACACCTTCATCGTGAACGAGAGCTACCGCGAGCGGCTCAACAACTTCATCCGGCGTCAGGCAGCGGAGGGACATCAGGTCTACGTCGTCTGCCCGGCGGTCGAGGAGAGCGAAAAAGCAAGCGATACGGATGCCGACGAGATGGCCGACCTCCCGCTTGTCGATGCGATGCCCGAGGAGAATGCGCCGATGAAGAGCGCGGTGCAGCACGCGGACGAACTGGCGGCAGCCCTGCCGGAATTGAACGTGGGATTCGTGCACGGGAAACTGAAATCGTCGGAGAAGGACCGCGTGATGACGGAATTTGCCGCAGGGCATCTCGACGTGCTCGTCTCGACGACGGTGATCGAGGTCGGGGTGAACGTCCCGAACGCGACCCTGATGATCGTCGAGAACGCCGAGCGGTTCGGGCTCTCGCAGCTGCATCAGCTCCGCGGACGCGTGGGACGGGGGACGGCGAAATCCTATTTCATCCTCGTCTCCGACACGAAGAATCCGGATGCGCAGGACCGGCTCCGCGCGGTCAAGAGCACGACGGACGGCTTCGAGATCGCGGAATATGATCTCGAGCTGCGCGGTCCCGGCGACTTCTTCAATGAGACCGGCGCGATCCGCCAGCACGGACAGATGAACTTCCGCCTGGCCGCTGCGTGCCGCGATCCGCACGTCATCGAGCGGGCATCGTATTACGCGCGCCGCACCGCCGAGGAGGATCCCGGAATGACGAGCCCCGCGAACGCCCCTGCCGCGCGCCGCCTCGCCTCTTTCACCTGGCGGACGGAAAAGACACAGAACTGACGGCGTCCTCCGGGATGCCTGTGACAGATATTGCTTCATCAACAAGGAGGGTTTTTCCATGCAAGCCGACAGACAGGATTTCTCGCTCCGCGCCCGTTCCCCGCTCTTCTCCTCTGACGGGGACTTCGACGCGATCCCCCTTTCGTTCTCGCTCGGCGGGACGGAGGTTTCGGGCATCCCCGCGTCGTTTGAGAGGACATGCCGCCGCGAATCGGTCGACACGAACATCACCCGCCGGACGTGGACCGGCACCGATCCCAAGACCGGCCTCGTCGTCACCGTCACCTCGTGGGAATACCGCGACTTCCCCGTCGTCGAATGGCTCGCGGAATTCACGAACACGGGCGACGAAGACACGCCGATCCTATCGGACATCGTGCTCGGCGGCGGGATCCGGGGCGATTTCTCCGCGTTCGTGCACGGCAACGGCGACACCTGCGGCGAGGACGGGTATGAATGGTACCGCGACGAACTCACGGACGGCCCGATGACGATCTCGCCCGTCGACGGGACCTCGTGCAGAGGGGCGTTCCCCTACATGAAGCTCGTATTCGCGGATGCAGTCGTACGCGCGGCGGTGGGCTGGCCGCATATGTGGAAGGCGACCGTCGCCCGCACGCCCGACGGAGCGGAATATGCCTGCGGACAGGCGCGCTGCCGGATGAAGATCCGCCCGGGCGAGACGATGCGCACCCCGCGCCTGAGCGTGATGATCTCGCACGGGGACGAGTACCGGTCCATGAATCTCTGGCGGAGCTGGTACCTCGCGCACATCCTGCCGAGGGAAAACGGCCATCCGATCCCGCCGGCGATGTGCCTGCACTACTGGTCCTGCGAAGGCAAGCCCGAGCACACGGCGGCGACCGAGGAAAATCAGGTCCTGGCGATCGAGACCTACGTGCGCCGCGGACTCGTGCCCGACATCTGGTGGATCGACGCGGGTTGGTACAAATGCGATTACAACTGGCCCTACACCGGGACGTGGAAGCCCGATCCGGAGCGGTTCCCGCACGGGCTCGGGCCGATCGGCGAGGCCTGCGACAAGGTCGGCGCGCGGTTCCTTCTCTGGTTCGAGCCGGAGCGCGTCGTCACCGGAACGGAGATCGAAACCGAACATCCGGACTGGTGTCTGCCGACGGGCCGCGAGGGCGACACCAATCACCTCTTCAATCTCGGCGATCCC
>JAFZPN010000183.1 GCA_017550315.1 Clostridia bacterium | reverse complement strand
TCGCGGCGACGAGGGGCGAGCACTCGGTGATGCCGTAGCCGTTGATGAGGTCGATGCCGATCGCGTCGAAGAATTCGCCGATCTCCGGACGGATGGGCGCGCCGCCGCAGACGATCTTGCGCAGATTGCCGCCGAAGTTCTGATGGATCGTCTTGAAAAATTTCTTCCGCATGTCGATGCCGACCTTGCGCAGCCCGTTGCTCGTCTTGATGAGCCCGCGGAGCGCGCCGGCCTTGCCAGACTTCTCGGCGGTCGACCAGATCTTGCGGTAGAAGACCTCGGCGAACGCGGGAACGAGGTAGATGTAGTCGGGCTTGTAGGTGTTCAGGTTTTTGAGCACGAGGCTGAGGTTCTCGTTGATGCAGATCGTCGAGTGGTGGTGCAGGGAGACGAGCAGCCCCGCGACGGCCTCGTAGGTGTGGTGATAGGGAAGAACGGAGAGGCAGGTTTCATAGACGGTCGAGACCTGCAGGCCGTAATACACGATGGAGATGAGGTTGTGCTCGGAGAGCATGACGCCTTTCGCGAGTCCCGTGGTGCCGGAGGTGTAGACGATCATCTTGAGATCGTATTCGCCGCTGACATGCGCATCGAACTTGTCGTAGCCTTCTTCGAGGAGGGCGTGCCCGTGCGCAGTGAAATCGCGGTAGGAGACAAAGCGGGGATCCTCACCAAAATAGTCCGCGCGGCAGTCTTCGTCGGACGCGAGATCGTCGTTGACAACGCGGACGAAGAGCTTGATCCGAGAGAGCGCGCCGTCGGCATTCCGCTTTACGAGATCGTCGTAGTTCTTCGAGTAGAAAAGCACCGTGGAGTCGCTGTGGTTCAGGATGTTGAGGATGTCCGCCTCGGGGAGATCCTTGTCGACCGGGACGTATACGCCGTCCCCGGCAAGCGCGGCGAGATAGACGGTGATCCAGCGGTAGCTGTTCTCGCCGATCTGCGCGATATGGGCGTCGATCAGGCCCTTTTCGGTGAGGGCGGAGCCGATCGCGTACACGTCGCGGATGAATTCGCGGTAGGTGATGTCATGAATGGTGTCGGCGTTGACGCGGTAACGGAACGCGATCTTGTCCGCTGCCTCGTCTTCGGCGATCTTCAAGAGTTCGCGGACGGAGTGAACGGGGGTGACCTCGTAAAGGGGATAGTTTTTGAGTTCCTTCATGGGAACGTCCTCCTATGGCAGCCGTATGACGGGTTCTTGCATGGTAATGTTATTATATCAGAACTGTAAACAGGTGTCAACCTTTCGAGCGATTTTTGTTGAAAAACTGCGCGAAAAAAACGCGGCGTCATGAGAAAGACCCGGCGCATCCCGCAGAATACGCCGGATCCTCCGTGCCGATTCGCTTATACCTCGACCCAGGCGGCGTCCCGGGCTCCGCTCTCCACGCACGCATGGACGAAGCGCACGCCGTCGAGACCGTCCCGCGCGGTGGGGAAGTCGAGGTCCGCTTCCGTGAGCGCCTCGCCGTTCGCTTTTTTCAGCACAGCGCCGAGGAACGCTTTGTAGATGTTCGCGAACGCCACGAACAGCCCTTCCGGATGACCGGACGGCAGGCGGCTGAACGCGGCGGCTTCCTCGCTCACGTATCCCATGCCGCGGTGATGGATCTCGGTGGGCTGGCCCTTCTTCGTCACATAGAGGATGTTCGGATTCTCCTGCACCCATTCGATCGCGCCTTCGGTCCCGTAGATGCGCGTGACGAGCCCGTTCATGTGCCCGACGCAGACCTGCGAGCAGCTGTACACGCCGTGCGCGCCGTTCTCGTATTCGACGAGAATGTTCGCGTTGAGATCGAGCGGCTGTCCGAAGCGGTCGAGCATCGCGGCGACCCGTTTCAGCTTGAGCCCCGTCATGTAGGCGACCGTGTGCTCGATGTGCGAGCCGATGTCGCCGACGCAGTTCGAGATGCCCGCGACGGCGGGATCCTTGCGCCACGAGGACAGCTTGAGCATCGCGTCGCCGCTCTTGCCGACGTCGTCGACCAGGTATTCCTGGAGATATTCCGCGTTGACGTTGATGATCTCGCCGATGACGCCCCGCCGGATCAGCGCGCGTGCCTCCTTGACCATCACGTTGCCGGAATAGGAATAGTTGACGCCGAAGAGAAGTCCGCGCTCTGCGGCGAGCCGGCAGAGCTCCTCCGCCTCTTCGACCGTGAAGCACAGGGGCTTTTCGCAGAGGACGTGGATGCCGTTTTCGAGGAATGCCTTTGCCGCCGCATAATGGGCGTTGTTTGGCGTGGTGATGACGACGAAATCGATCCCGTCCTCCCGCGCGCCTTCCGCCTTTGCCATCGTCTCATAGTCCCCGTAGACGCGGGCGGGATCGAGACGGTAGAATTCGCCGGTCTCCCGGTTCGCGTCGGGGTTGAGGCTGAAGCATCCTGCGGCGAGATCGGCTCTCCCGTCGAACGCGATGCCGATGCGGTGGACGCCGCCGATGAACGCGCCGAGCGATCCGCCGACCTGACCGTACAAGAGTGTCTTTTTCATGCTGGATTCACCTCCCTTGGTTTCTGTCTCTATCATACAGGATCGGGGGCGATTTGTCAAGCGGGACGCCGATTTTTGCCATCCCCTGTTTTTATTCGATTGAATTCTTGCATTCCCGCGAAACGTGTGATATAATGGAGCCATCACGGCGGTCCCGTCCGATGCGCGACGGGTGTATCGCGGAAGGAGCGCACCATGTCCCTCTACGCCATCGGCGATCTGCATCTGCATTTCGCCTCGGAGCTCAAAGCCCCCGGTCAGCGCACGGGGAAGATCTGGCGCGATCATGAAGCCCGGTTCCGCACGTACTGCGTTGCCAAGGTTCAAAAAGAGGACGCGCTCGTGCTCGTCGGAGATCACAGCTGGGGAAAGAACCTCGACGAATCCGCACCCGACCTCGAATGGATCGCCTCGCTGCCCGGGGAGAAGATCCTTGTGCGCGGGAACCACGACATGTTCTGGGACGCGAAGAAGACGGACGCCCTGAACGAGCGGTTCCGGGGACGGCTTGCCTTTTTGCAGAACAATTTCTTCGCCTACCGGGATTACGCGCTCGTCGGGACAAAGGGATTCGTCTTCGAGGGTCCCTTTTACATCGACCGCCGGGGACGCATCGCCGGATGGGACGAAGAGGCCGAAGAACACGCGAGGAAGCTCGTCGACCGCGAATGCGAACGCCTCCGGATCTCCTTCGAGGCGGCAAAGACGGCGGGATACCGCAAATTCCTCGTCTTCCTGCACTATCCGCCGACGAGCATTCTCGAGCATGACAGCGGCTTCACCCGGATGGCGGAGGAATACGGCGCGTCCCAGGTGATCTACGCCCACAGCCACGGCGAATCGCGGTTCCACGACAGCGTCGAGGGCATGAAGAACGGCGTTTTTTACCGCCTCGTCTCCGGGGACTATCTCCGCTGGATGCCGGAGAAGATCATGGACTGAAATACCATCACCGAAAGGAAAGAATACTATGGAAAAACTGACGCTCGACGAAGCAAAGAGGATCAACGCGACAGCGGTGCACGAGGATCACCTGATCCTGCACGCCGCAAACGTCTCGGCCGCGATGGGTGCGATGGCGGAGCACTTCGGCGAGGACCGCGAGCACTGGGAAGTCGTCGGGTATCTGCACGATTTCGACTACGAGGCATACCCGGACGAGCACCTTGCGCACACGGAGGAGCCGCTCCGGGCATTCGGCGTGCCGGAGGAGGACATCCGCGCGATCTTGTCCCACGGCTGGGAGATCTGCTCGGACGTCGAGCCCGTGACGCCGATGGAGAAGAGCCTCTATACCGTCGACGAGCTGACCGGGATCGTGCAGGCCGCCGCCCGGATGCGTCCGATGGGGATCACGGATCTTGAACTGAAGAGCTTCATGAAAAAGTGGAAGGACAAGAAATTCGCGGCAAAGTGCGACCGGGAGCTGATCCTGAAGGGCTGCGCGTTGCTCGGCATGGACATCTCCGAAGTCGCCGCGATCGTCATCGAAGGGATGCGCGCCCACGCCGACGAGCTGGGCCTCGCCGGTCAGGGCTGAAGCCGAAGATAAAGAAAGGAAAACCTCATGAAAACCAAAGCAGCGATCCTCACACTGGCAATCCTCTTCCTCCTCATTCTGCCGGGCTGCCGCGAGATCGGGACGCCGGACGTCTCCGTGACCGTTGCGGCGACCGTGGCGGACGGGATCCCGGAGGCCGCGCTCGACTACGCAAAGGACTGGGTTTCCGTCCGAATCGAAGAACTGTCCGAGGCGGGATGTCCTGTGAAGGAAGCCGAGATCACGGGCATGACCCGGATCGGTCACGGCGTCGTCGGCCTTTGGAGCGGCGTGGACATGTATGAACTTGCCTGCGCCCTCACCCCCGCGGAACCCGCGAAGCTCCCGTCGGAATGCACCCACGACGGGGACGGCCGGATCACCGCGGCAGGGAAGGACGGGGAGCCCTACCTCCTCCTCTATTGGGAAGAAAACGACGAGGAGACGACCTGGGAGAGGATGACCGTTCTGTATTCTGCGCAGATCGAGGCGGAGTACAATACCCCGGAGATGCTCGAGAAGTACGGAGATCCCTGTACCGCCGCGTGCGCGGAAGTTCTCAATATGTTCCGGGCAGGGGGAAAGTCCTGATTTCTTCTTGACAATCCGCCCGCGGTATGATATGATGATACCGTATCTTGATTTTTCACAAGGAGACTGTTCTCGTACTTTATGGACACAGACGGCAGTATACGAACGCTCGGGGCGGTGATGAGCCTCCCCCGCGTCCTTCTGACCATGGCGGACGGAGATCCCTCCGCCTCCATCGCGTCCGCGGCAGACGCACTCTCTGCCGACCCTCCCCCATCGCGGGTCCTCGGACTCGTGATCCTGTTTGCGATCTTCGTGATCTGCGGCGCGTATTTCGGCGGCGCGGAGAGCGCATTTTCCGCCATGAACCGCATCCGGGTCAAAGCGAAAGCCGACGACGGCGACCGGCGGGCGAAAAACGCCATGTTCATAGCCTCGAACTTTGACCGCGCCCTCACCACGCTCCTGATCGGCAACAACCTCACTCACATCGCGGCGGCATCCGTGGCGACCGTCATCGCGACCCGTCTGTTCGGCGCGTCCGACCGCGTGACCCTCGTCTGCACCGTCGTCACGACGCTCACGGTATTCCTCTTCTCGGAGATGATCCCGAAGGCGTTCGCCAACGACCGGAGCGAGACGACGGCTCTCTTCGCGGCGGGCTTCCTGCGCTTCCTCATGAAGGTCCTCGCCCCTCTCTCGGCGTTTTTCGGGCTGATCTCGTCCGTGTTCACGCGGATCGCGGACCGGTTCGTGCACCGTGAGGAGGAGCCCTCCATCACGGAGGAAGAGCTCTACGACATCATCGACACCATTGAGGAAGAAGGCGTCATGGACGAGGAGCAGGGCGATCTCATCAAGTCCGCCCTCGACTTCTCCGCCACCCACGCCGCCGACGTGATGACCATGCGGGAGGACATCGTCGCCATCGACGCCGCCCTTCCGAACGAAGAGATCCTCGCCCTCGTGCGGGATTCGATCCATTCGCGCCTGCCCGTCTACGCGGGGGATCTCGACCACGTCATCGGCCTCATCCATATCCGCTCCTTCATCCGCGAATACCGGAAGAATCCGAGAGTTGGCATCCGCACGCTGCTCATCCCGGCCTATCACGTATCCCCCGACGCCATGATCGACGATCTGCTGACGGAGATGCGCCAGCACAAGTTCTACCTCGCCATCGTCTCCGACGCGGACGGGAAGACCGTTGGTCTCGTCACGATCGAGGACTTCCTCGAAGAGCTCGTCGGCGAGATCTGGGACGAGGACGACGTCGTGGACCGCGACTTCATCAAGCTCGGCGGCAACCGCTTCCGCGTCAACACCCACATGACGCTCGGCGAGCTCGCCGGACGTCTCGGCCTGGAACCTCCCCCCGCCGCCGACAAGCCGCTGATCGCCCTTCTGCTCGAACACTTCGGCAAGATCCCCGAGGAGGACGACACGTTCCTCTATGACCGGCTCGAGATCACGGTCGGACCCGTGGAGGGTGGCCGCATCGGGACCGTCGACGTGCATCTGCTCTCCGAGGATGAGCTGGATGCGCGCCGTGCGGAAGAGAACGGAGAGGAGGCGGCGTCCGAATGAGATACGTTTTCATTATCATTCTGATGGTGCTCTTCTCCGCGTATTTCTCGGCGTCGGAGATCTCCTTCAACGCATCCAACAAGCTGCGGCTGAAAAAAGCCGCCGAAGAAGGCGGGAGCCGGTCCGCCGCGCTGGCCTACAAGATCAGCGAGGACTTCACGACCGCGCTCTCCGCGATCCTCATCGGCAACAACCTCGCGAACATCGCCGCCTCGACCGCTGCCACCGTCATCGCGATGAACCTGCTCCTCTCGCTCAAAACGATGAACAGCGACGGCATGGCCTCCCTCGTCTCGACGGTGGTGATGACGCTCATCATCCTGGTTTTCGGCGAGATCGTGCCGAAGATCATCGCGCGCAACAACGCGGACGCCGCCGTGCGCCTCTTTGCCTGGCCGACCCGCATCCTCACCTGGATCCTCTATCCGCTGGTCTGGCTCGTGATGCGCCTCATCCATCTTCTCTCCGGTCTCTGGGGAAAGGATGACGAGGACGCGCCGACCGTCACGGAGGAGGAGCTCTCCTCGATCATCGAGACCGTCGAAGAGGAGGGTGTCATCGACGAGGAAAAGAGCGAGCTGCTCCAGAGCGCCATCGATTTCCGGGACACCACCGTCGAGGAGATCATGACGCCGCGGATCGACATGCTGGCGTTCGACATCGCGGACAGCCCCGAGGAGATCGAGACGCTCGTGGACGAATCCCGCTACTCGCGCCTCCCGGTGTATGAGGATTCCATCGACAACATCATCGGGATCCTGTACCTCAACCACTACTACAAAAAAGTCACCGACGGCGGCGAGCCCTTCGACCTGCGCTCGATCCTCATGAAGCCCTCGTTCATCCACAAGACCATGAAGCTTCCCGCCGCCCTGTCCCTGCTCCGCGAGCGCAAGACCCATCTTGCGATCGTGGTGGACGAATTCGGCGGCACGCTCGGGCTGGTCACGATGGAGGACATCCTCGAAGAACTGGTCGGCGACATCTGGGACGAATCGGACGAGATCGTCCATCCCTGCGTCAAAACGGGTGAGAACACCTACGAAGTCTCGGGCGACATGAACATCGACGATTTCTTCGCGGAGATCGAGTTCGAGCCCCGGGAATTTGAATGCGAATACTCCACCGTCGGCGGCTGGGCGATCGAAATGCTCGACGCGGACCCTCACGTCGGCGACAGCTTCTCCTACCGGGACATCCCGCTCGAAGAAGGGGAGGAAGAGGACCCGGAGGATCCCGCCACCACTCTCACCGTCGTCGTCTCCGCGATGGACGACATGCGCGTCACGAAGCTCACCGTGCTGGTGACGCGCCCGGAGACGGAAGAGGAAAACGAATCGTAAACAGGGAATCAAGATCCTGACACGGAAAAACGCCCCTCGGCGAGGGACGTTTTTCTGTTTCCTGTCTATAGGATGCTCAATGGAACGCTCCGAAGAGGTGCGAGCCGAAGTAGACGCGATCCTTGTAGTTGTTCCAGGACTTTCCGGCCGGAGCGGGTTCTTCCGCGGGCGCCTCGGGTTCCGCGGGCGTTTCGGCAGGTGTCTCGGCTGCTTCTTCGGCGGCTGTCACCGGGACGAGCGGCGGATATTCGCCGGCTTCGACCGCTTCCATGACGGCGTAGGTCATGTCGGGCTCGTCGGATTCCGGACGGAGCAGGACGATCTCACGCAGGTTGTAGGAGGAGTATTCCGATCCGTCGCCGAAATCCGCGGTGAACTCGAAACGGTAGAACGTATAGGACGCGGCGCTCTTCCAGTCGGCGGCGGTTTTCTGGATGTGGAACATCTTGAAGCCGTTCTGCTCGCCGACGCTCTGGATCAGCGGCAGGGGCGTCCATTCCTTGAGCAGGCTGTCATTCGACCCCCATACGCGCAGGGTGATCTGTGCGCCGGGCGCGCCGTCCGTGAGGATGCCGAAGGCCGCGAGTGTCTGCGGGACGCCGGAGGAGGTGAGGAGGGTGAAGGTCTTGTCTTCGGAATCTGCCAGATCGACGACCAGTGCGGGCTCGGATCTGGCGTCGAAGAGAGCGGTGATCGGACCGGCCTCGACGCCTTCGACCATGGCCGAGGTGACGGGCAGACGGCGCAGCCCGACTTCCGTGACGGTGACGATCGGTTCCGCGGCGATCTCGACGGGAGCGGTAGGCGCATCCGCCGAAACATGGGCGGCGAGCAGCATCGCGACGATGAGGACCGCCGCGAGCAGGGTGATTTTCTTCATAATGGGAATCCTCCTGTGGGATTTGGTTTCCTCTATCATAGCACAGAATCGCCGGTTTGGCAAGAGAAAAAGAAAAATCCCGGCGAAAAAACACGCCGGACTTGCAAATCGCGGCGGGATGTGCTATCATGATGCCGGATTCCCCAAATTCCGACAAGGAGGCCGCCATGCCCCACATTCCCGCCGCTCCCACCTCAGAGATCGAGGTCCTGACGTTTGAAGACGCCCTCACCCCCTCGCCCGACGCCGCCTATGACCGCGAAAAATGGCTCTATGTCCCGGATTTCTATTCGGAATACCGGTATATCCTCGGCACGCGGGGCGCACGTCCGCTCATCGCCGTCGGGATCAATCCCTCGACCGCCGCGCCGGACGCCCTTGACAATACGCTCAAGTCCGTCGAGCGGATCGCGCACGGGAACGGGTACGACAGCTTTCTCATGTTCAACGTCTATGCCGAGCGCGCGACGAATCCGGACGACATGGAGCGGACCTGCAATACCGTCCTGCACCGCGAGAACATGAAGGCCTTCGCTTATCTCTGCGACCTTGCGTCGGCGGGCGGCAATCCCCCGGACGTCTGGGCGGCGTGGGGGACGATCATCCTGAAACGCGCGTATCTCGCGGACTGCGTGCGGGATATGGCGGCGATCGGTGAGGCGCGCGGGGCGAGATGGTTCACCTGCGGCGCGCGCTCGAAGAACGGCGGCCATCCGCATCACCCGCTCTATCTGAAAAAAGACGCGAAGCTCGATCCGTTTGCGATCAGCGAGTATCTCGATTCCCTCGGCGGACGGTGAGCGGACCTCGATTTTTTAAAGGCCCGCGTGAACGGGTCTTGCAAAATCCGATGAAATCTGCTATAATATCCCCCGGCGGCACGGGGTGCCGTCCTTCATCGAAATCGCACGAGGTATCTATGTCATCGGGATCCGAAAAAGCGCGCTCGAATGTCAAAGGCGCGCTCATTCTTATGTTCGCCTCCACCATCTGGGGCACGTCCTTCGTCGCCCAGAGCCAGGGGATGGAGCGGATCGAAGCCTTCACTTTCAACGGCATCCGCACGCTCATGGGTGCGGCCTTTCTTCTCATTTATCTCTTCCTGCGCCGGACGCTCTTCGGACATGGTCTTGACGACGCCGAACGGGCGGCGCGGCGCGAAAAGACGCTCCGTTCCGTGAAAAGCGGGCTCATCGTAGGGGTCTTCCTCTTTATCGCGAGCAATCTGCAGCAGTTTGCGTTCATCTATACCACCGCCGGAAAGATCGCGTTCA
This sequence comes from Clostridia bacterium, assembly GCA_017550315.1. Lineage (GTDB taxonomy): Bacteria > Bacillota > Clostridia > Oscillospirales > CAG-272 > UMGS1696. Next base: position 16,358 of record JAFZPN010000183.1, on the reverse strand, counting down.
TCACGGCGCTCTACATGTTTTTCGTGCCGGTATTCGGGCTCTTCCTCGGCAAGCGTCCGAATCCGCTCGTCTGGGTCTGCGTCTCCGTCGGCTTTCTCGGCCTGTATTTCCTGTCCATCGATCCCGCGGAGCCGTGGAATATCAACCGCGGGGATTTCCTCGCCTTCCTCTGCGCCATCGCCTATGCCGTCCACATCCTGACGGTCGAGCATTTCGCGGCGGACACGGACGGTGTGACGCTCTCCTTCACGCAGTTCACCGTGAGCGGCGTCGTCTCCTGCCTCATGATGTTCATCTTCGAGACGCCGAATATCCCGGACATTCACGCGGTCATCCTCCCGCTCCTGTATTCGGGCGTTGTCAGCTGCGGGATCGCGTTCACGCTGCAGGTGATCGGCCAGAAGTATGCCGAGGCGACCGTCGCGTCCCTCGCGATGTGCATGGAATCGGTGTTCGGCGTGATCTCCGCCGCCATCATCCTCGGCGACCGCATGAACAGCCGGGAGACCGTCGGCTGCATCCTGATGTTCGCGGCGATCACCTTCTCCCAGATTTCCGACCTCCTCTGGTCCCGCATCCGGCGCGCCCGGGAAAGGAGCATTTCGTGAAACAGAAAAAACAGGGAAGAGCGGGGTACTTCGCCTCGATCGCGATCTATTTCCTGATCGGCGCGCTCTCCGGCCTGACGATTCTTCAATTCATCGACGCGGCACAGCTCTGGCGCACACCCGGGAAGATGCTCGCGTGGTTTCTCATCCTCATCGGCGTGATGTACGTCGGCATGGTGGTCGAGATCGCGGTCCACGAAGCGGGGCATCTCTTCTTCGGCCTCATCACGGGCTATCGCTTCTGCTCGTACCGGATCTTCTCCCTGATGTGGATCCGGGAGGGGGAGCGCGTGGTCTTCCGCCGCTTTGCCATCGCCGGGACGGGCGGTCAGTGCCTCATGGCGCCGCCGGAACCGGATGAGGAGGGCCGCATTCCCTTCGTCCTCTACAACCTCGGCGGGGTGATCTTCAACGCGGTGACCGCCGTGCTCTTCCTCATTCCGGCGCTTCTCTTGCCCTCGACCTCCGCGGCGGCCGTCTTCTTCCGGATGCTCGTCATCGTCGCGCTGGGATTCGCGCTCGCCAACGGCATCCCGATGCGCATCGGCGAGGTGGACAACGACGGCGCGAACACGAGAGCGCTGCTCCGCGAACCGGACGCCGTTCCCGTCTTCCGCGTCATGATGCTGATAAACGAGGCATCCTCACGCGGCGTGCGGGTCAAGGACATGCCCGGGGAGTGGTTCCGCGAGCCGGATGAGCGCCTCTTTGACAATTCCATCGGCGTCTCAGCGGAGGTCTTCCGCTTAGGCCGCCTGATGGACGAGGGGCAGTACCGGGAAGCCGAAGGCCAGATCGCCCGCTTCCTCACGCGCGACACTGCCACCAACGGCATCTACCGGAATCTCCTCACGGCGGACCTCATCACCTGTCTCCTGATCCGCGGTGACCGGGAGAGCGCCGGGACGCTGCGCACGAAGGAACTGAAGCGTTTCCTTTCCGTGATGCGGGCGAGTCCGTCGGCGGTGCGCACGGAGATCGCGATGGCGCGCCTGATCGACGGGGATGAAAGCGGAGCCGCTGCGCACGAACAGCGGTTCGAGAAGATCGCCGCGTCCTATCCCTATCCCGCCGAGATCGAAGCCGAGCGGGAGATCCTCGCGGCGGTCGCGGCTGCCGGGGAGAAGATTCCCGGCGCAAACCAAGATGAGGAAAAGTGACAGAACGAATGGAAACGAACGGAAAGGAGAAAACAGATGAACCGTTGCCGCATAAGATTGGCCGCCGCCCTGCTCGCGCTTCTCTCGGCGATCCTCCTGACAGGATGCCGTAAGACCATGAAAAGCGACGAGGACTTCATCCGCAAGGCGCGGGAAATCATGCCGATCGGGAATGCCGATCGCGTCATGATGCGGTATGCGGGATTTGTACAGGACCCTTCCGACAGTACAGTTTCTTTGCATTGGGTCGTGTCGGGAGACGAACACGAGGAACATGCCTATCTTCCGATGGAATGCGAGCGGGCGGTGCCGGCGTGGAAATACACCTACACGCAGCATTTTGAGGCTGCCGCGTGCATGGAGGACGTCATGATGCTCACGTGGCGCGGACAGCTCGTGTTCTGCATCAACAACACCGATGTCCGGGGCATGCGCCTGACGGATGCGGACGGAGGAGACCACTATGTTTCTTTTGAGCAAATTCCCTATAGCGCCTATCCGTTTTTGAGAATATATGACGCCTCCTGCCGGTCGTACAGGTTTCTTGACGCCGAGGGAAATGAGCTTCTCGTTATGACCGTATCAGATTAAATTCCCATGAAAAATCCGTGAGAACCCTTGCCTTGACGGGCCGTTTGTGTTATACTGATTCCGGTAAGCAAACGGCCCTTTTGATTTTTGATTGGTGAAAGGAGAATATGATGGAATATCTTCCCTGGATCATTGCTGGCGCCCTCATCCTCTGGTTCCTCGCCGCAAACCTGCGCATCGTGCCCCAGAGCGAGGCGTACGTCATCGAATTCCTCGGCAAATACAAGACCACCTGGGAAGCGGGCATTCATTTTAAGATCCCGCTCCTCGAGCGCATCGCCAAGCGCGTGACCCTGAAGGAGCAGGTCCTCGACGCGCCGCCGCAGCCCGTCATCACGAAGGACAACGTCACCATGCAGATCGACGCGGTGGTGTACTTCCGCGTGTTCAACCCGATGCTCTTCACCTACGGCGCGATCAACCCGGTCAACGCGCTCGACAACCTGAACGCGACGACGCTGCGTAACGTCGTGGGCGAGCTCGAACTCGACGAGACGCTGACCTCCCGCGACGCGATCAACTCGAAGATGGCGCTGATCCTCGACGACGCGACCGACCCGTGGGGCATCAAGGTCATCCGCGTGGAACTGAAAAACATCATTCCGCCGAAGGGCATTCAGGAATCGATGGAAAAGCAGATGAAGGCGGAACGCGAAAAGCGCGAGACCCTCCTGCTCGCCGAAGCCCACAAGGAAGCGGACATCAAGGAAGCCGAAGGCCACAAGCTGGCGGTTGTGCTCGAAGCGGAGGGCGAACGCGATGCCCGGATCGCACGGGCGGAAGGCGAAGCGCGCGCCGTTTATCTCGCGAAGAAAGCGGAAGCGGACGGTCTGCGCGAACTGATGGCAGCCGGCGTCAACGATGCGGTCCTGCGCCTGAAGCAGTTTGAGGCGATGCAGAAGATCGCGGACGGCCGCGCGGCAAAGATCATCATCCCGACGGATATGGTCGAAATGGTGCAGAAGTCCGTGACCTTCTCCGAAACGGCGTCCCTCGGCGGCGCGGTCACGGAGCCCGAAGAGCATATCGATCCGGAACCGGAATCGAAGTGCTTCGACAAGGATAAGGGGCCCGGTGACTACGCCGGAAACAACTACGACGACATCCGCCGCTCGACCGACTCCAAGCTCGGAAAGTAAATAATTGAATCCGATGAAGTCCGTCCCTCCGGGGGCGGATTTCTCTGTTTTCGGCACATTGAATTTCACGGGAATGTCTTGACTTCGACGGGGAAAACTGCTATACTGTATTCTGAAAAAGATCGCGGAGGGTTTTATGGAATACACATCGTCTGAATGGTTCGGCTATCCCCGCGCGGACTTCCGCTTTGAGGACCGCGACGCGCTCATCGTCTTCCCGAAGGGGGAGAAAAACGGACGCTGGGCCGTGAAAATGGAGTATTTCGGGGCGTTTCCCGATCTCGAGCTCGAACTCCTCTCCCGCGGATGGTGCCTCGCCTATCTGCGCAACGTCAACCGCTGGGGAACCGACGTCGATTCCGATGCGAAGGCCCGTTTCGCGGACTTCATCGCCGGGGAATTCGGCCTCGAGAACCGCTTCGCGTGCGTCGGCATGAGCTGCGGCGGGATCTGCTCGGTCTCCTTCGCCGCGAAATACCCGGACAAGGTCTCCTTCCTCGATCTCGACGCGCCGGTGATGAACCTTCTCTCCTGCCCGATGGGCTTCGGGATCGGCGAGGCGCTCGGCGGAGGCAGCGGATGGGCGGAGATCGTCGACGCGTTCGGCTTCGGGAGCGTCTCCGAACTGCTCCTGTATCGCCGTCACCCGATCGATAGGATCCCGATCCTCGTCCGCGAGCGCATCCCCGCCGCGCTGATCTACGGCCTCGACGACCTTGTGGTGCCGTACGCCGAGAACGGCATCGCGCTGGAGAGGGCGTACCGGGAGGCGGGCATCCCGCTCTGGGTCGAGGGCAAACCGAATCAGGGCCATCATCCGCACGGACCGAAGAACCCGGCGCGCTTCGCCGATTTTATCGAGGCGCACGCGCGGTGAGCGGATTCCAAAATTGAGCGTGATTCAAAAATTCAAATAAACGGAGGATTTCCCAATGGTAAAAGTTGCAATGCTTTCCAAGTGGCATGTGCACGCGGGCGGATACGCCGGCATGGTGAAGAACAGCGGCAAGGCGGAGATCGTCGCCGTCTGGGATGACGATGCCGCACGCGGCGAAGCGTGGGCGAAGGAACTCGGCGCGGAATTCTATGCCGATCTCGACACCCTCCTCGCGCGGGACGACATCGACGCCGTCGTCTGCGACGCACCGACCACCGCGCACCGCGACGTCCTCGTCAAGGCGGCCAAGGCCGGCAAGCACATCTTCACCGAAAAGGCCCTCGCGCCGACCGTGGCGGAATGCCTCGACGTCAAAAAGGCGGTCGAAGAGGCGGGCGTGACCTTCGTCATCAGCTATCCGCAGAGAGGCCGTCCGAGCGTTCTGTTCGCGAAGAAGATGATCGAAGAAGGCGCGTTCGGCAAGATCACGCTGGTCCGCACCCGCGACGCGCACAACGGCGTCTCCGGCAACTGGCTCCCGGACTATTGGTTTGACAAGAACGCGGCGGCCGGCGGTGCGATGATGGACCTCGGATGTCATCCGATGTACCTCCTCGCGTACTTCCTCGGCAAGCCGAAGAGAGTCACCGGCATGTTCACCGCGCCCTACGGCAAGCCCGTCGATGAGAACGCGGTCGCCATCGCGGAATTCGCGGACGGCGCGCTCGGCGTCGCGGAAACCGGCTTCATCTCCGCCGGCTCCCCGCAGACCCTCGAGATCTACGGCACCGAAGGCTCCCTGATCTCCCACGGCGAGGACGTCCAGTTCCAGAGCGCGAAGTACCGCGCGATCCACAACGGCTTCTTCAAGCCGAATCTCCCGGAAGGCAAACCCGCGCCGCTCATGCAGTTCCTCGACGCCGTCGCGAACGGGACCGGCTCTCCCGCGGGTCTCGGTATCGACGACGCCATCGCGCTCACCGAGCTGCTCGAAAACGCCTATAAGGGCGATGAAAACAACGCCATCGAAGTCATCGAATAAAGAACCCATCCGCGGGGGCGGGCGGACGAACGATCCGTTCCGTCCCCGTTTCTTTCCGGATGCGGATTGATTGAATCCACCATGTATCACATCCTTTTTCTCACCATCCTTACCTTGCACCTGATTTACGACCTCGTCCTCGCGATCCTCGCGGCGTCCCGGAGAGGAAAACCTCTGCCCGAGGAAGTCCGGGATATCTACGACGCGGACGACTATGCCCGCTGGCTCGATTATTCCGCTGAAAAGCGCACGATCGGCGTCGTGGAGCGGGTCTTTGATTTTGCCGTCCTCTGCGTCCTCTTCGGAACGAACATCCTCGCGAAGGTTTACGCTCTCCTCCCGGGCGGCGAGATCGTCAGGTCCCTGCTTCTGTTGCTCCTCTTCACCGCGCTGCTCACGGTTCTCTCCGTGCCCTTCGACTGGATCCGGTCGATGAAGATCGAGGGGAAATACGGGTTCAACAAGAGCACCGCCGGGACGTTTATCCGCGACGAGATCACGGATTTTCTCGTGAACGTGCTGCTCAACGCCCTCCTCTATCTCTGTGTCGCGTTCGTCTACGGACGTTTCGGCGTGCGCGGCTTCTGGATCGTCTTCCTCGCGCTCGCGGCCTTCGTGCTCGTCTTCTCGATGCTGGTGACGACCTTCCAGCGGCTGTACAACAAGTTCACCGTCCTCGAAGACGGAGAACTGCGGGACGGACTGACCGCGCTCTTTGAGGCGTCGGGCTACGCGCTCGAAAACATCTACGTCATGGACGCCTCGCGTCGGACCACCAAGGTCAACGCCTTCTGCTCCGGGCTCGGGAAGTTCAAGAAGATCGTGCTCTACGACAACCTCGTGAACAACTACGGCACCCGGGAGATCACGGCGGTCTTCGCGCATGAGCTCGGCCATTACAAACGGCGCGACACGATGAAGAACACGGCATTCAACATCCTCCTCATGGCGCTCGTCACCGGCCTGATCGTCTGGTTCGCCGCGACGCCCGCGATCTCTGCGGAGTACGGCTTCGACGGCGTGAGCGTGATCTTCGGCCTGCTCGCGATGCAGGCGGTGATCCTCGGCCCCGCGATGACGCTCTGCATGATCCCACGCGCGGCGATGGCGAGGGCGTTTGAATACCGGGCGGATGCGAATGCGGCGGAAGCGGGCTATGGGGAAGATCTGGTTTCCGCCCTGAAAAAGCTCTCGAAGGACAATTTCAGCGACCTGAACCCGCATCCCGTCCTCGTTTTCCTCGAATACGACCATCCGACGACGGCAGACCGGATCCGCGCGATCCGCAGACGGGAGGGCGCATGATCTTCGAGCGCTGGCTCCTTCCGGACCGGATGCTGCCGACCTTTCGCGACGTCACGCCCGCCATGCTGCGCGAGGCCGGGATCCGGTATATCTTCTCGGACATTGACAACACCCTCGCGACCTACGACGATCCGGAGCCGCCGGACGACGTGACTGCCTGGATCCGGGCGATGGAGGAGGCGGGGATCCGTGTGATCTTCGTCTCGAACAACGGCGCGGAGAGGGTCACGCGCTTTGCCGCGCCGCTCGGCTGTCCGGCTTATCCGAAGGCACGCAAGCCCCTCCTCGGGGTGCTGTGCCGCGCGATGAAGGACGCGGGAGCCGGGGCGGAGGATTCGCTCCTGCTCGGCGATCAGCTGCTGACGGACTGTGCCGCCGGACGACGCGCCGGGATGCGGGTGATCATCGTCCCGCCGATCAAGGACAAGACGACCTTGTTCTTCCGCGCGAAGCGATGGATCGAGCGTCCGTATGTCAGAAAATATCAAAACAACCCGCCCTCGGGCGGACTTCATTGAGCAAAAACCGGCGTGCAGTTCCGGCACGGCCGGCGTTTGAAAGGATCATCCATGCAAGAACACCGCATCCTGATCGTCTCCGATATCCACAACTGCCATGCGGACTGGTATCGGATGACGAACGAAGAGCGCATGGCGGACCTCATCCGCTGCGTGGAGGAGGCGAAGGCCGCGCGGCATTACGACGGCACGCTCTGCCTCGGCGACGTCTCGCTCGATTTCTGGGCATTCAACGAGGGCGGATCGTTCCTCTGGGACCCGCCCGTCAGCAGGACCCGGGAATTCATGGAGCGCGTGAAGCCCGCGTTTCCGGAGCCGTTTACCATCGTGCCGGGCAATCACGAGCAGTACGCTCCCGCGGACTGGCTGCGCGTGACCGGACAGCCGCGCGAGCAGATCGTTCCGATGAATTTCGCCGTGTTCGTTCTCCTCGACGCCTTCTCGGGCGACCTCGGACCGACACAAAACAGTGACGGGACCTATCTCCCGGTGAATGTCGATCTGATCCGCGAAGCGCTCGCTCTCCCCGGGGAGCGTCCGGTCTTCCTCCTCGCCCACTGGTTCGACATGGAGCGGGAAAGCGAAGCCTTCAAGGCAGTCCTGAGGGACAATCCGCGGATCCGCGCGCTCTTCTGCGGGCATGACCACCGCTCCCTGATCGGGAATACGGGCGAGGATGCGGGCAATCTCCCGATCCTGCACGACGGGCATTTCAGCTACAGCGGCGAGCGCGATCCCTATCTGTGCTGGCGCGGCTGGCGGGAGCTGATCGTGCGGGAGGACGGCTCCTGGGAATCGTTCTACCGTGTCCCGGAACAGGCGGTCCCCTATCCGGGCTGGGAGGTCCGCATCGACGCCCATACGCAGGATTCTGTCAAAACCGCCGCAGGCGGAATTCACTGACCATGAGGTCGACTTCACTGACCAGAGGTCGATTTCACGCGCCGCAGACGCTTTTCACCTGTCCTCTTACGAGGCGGTCAGAAAATGAGTGAAGTTCCCCTGCGGGGAGTGAAGTTTCCTTCGGAAGTGAAGTTCCGGCTTTGCCGGAGATAGACAATGTTTATTCTTCATGTTAAGACAAGTTAAGAAAGGATACAGAACCCATCATGAACAAAATGGAAAACCGCTATGCGAAGCTGAGAGCAAAGATGGAAGAGATGGGGCTCGACGCGATTTACGTGAGCTCCCCGGAAAACCACCTCTATGTGACCGATTTCGACAATCCGGACGGTTATGCGTTCGTCACCCGCGAGAGTGCGTGGGTCTTTGCCGATTCCCGCTACATCGAGGCGGCGAAGGCGGAGGCGACGGATCTCTGCACGGTCTGCCTGCCCGGCCAGCCTGGACTTCTCGAAATCGTGAAGGATCACGGCATCAAGGTCATCGGCTACGAAGATCGCCGGCTCACCTGTGCGGGACTCGAGAACTTAAAAAAGACACTCGCCGAGGCAGAACCGGAATTCGCGCCGGTGGGCGGTATTTTCACGCAGATCCGTTCGGTCAAGACGCCGGACGAGGTCGAAAACATCGTCGCGGCCCAACGCATCGCGGAAGGCGCGTTCGCGCACATCTGCAAGGTTCTGACGCATGAGATGACCGAGACCGAGGTCGCGGCGGAGCTCGAATACTACATGAAAAAGCACGGCAGCGAAAAGCCCTCGTTCGACACCATTGCGGTGTCCGGCTCCGCGTCGTCGAGACCGCACGGCGTGCCGCGTCCCGTCAAGCTCGAGCGCGGCTTTCTCACCATGGACTACGGCGCGATGGTGAACGGCTATCACTCCGACATGACCCGCACGGTGTCGATCGGTAAGGCGGACGAGGAGATGAAGCGGCTGTATTACACCGTCCTCGAAGCCCAGTGCGCCGCCATCGAGGCGATCGGCCCCGGCAAAAAGAACGCGGACATGGACAAGATCGCGCGCGACATCATCGATGGCGCGGGTTATCAGGGCTATTTCAGCCACAGCCTCGGCCACGGCGTGGGACTCGAGATCCATGAGGATCCCGGCCTGCACGGACGGATGGGCGACGCGGTCCTGCTTCCGGGCCAGATCGTCACCGCCGAGCCCGGCATCTACATCGAAGGCAAGTACGGCTGCCGGATCGAGGACATGGTGCTCGTCACCGAAGACGGCGCCCGCGACCTCACCGACTGCCCGAAGAAGGAACTGATCGAACTTTAATCCCCGGCCATGCCGGGAGGAACAGGAGGAGCGCCCATGACGAACGGATACACCCCCATTCCCCTCGAAATCCTCGCCCCGGAAGGCGTAAGCGTCTCGGGGAATCTCTATACCTTTCCGAAAGGGAAGGGCAGGCTGACGGTCCCGATGCAGGACGGCGCGCTCGCGGGCGTCTGTCTCGAAGGGAATCGCTGGATCGCCATGGATGTAACCTGCACCGGCGCGCGCTCGGCGGTCTTCGGCTGGTTTTTCACCACCGCGGACGGCCGGATGTGCGGCGTGAAGATGGGCGTCCTCGCCGGGATCCGCACCCGCATCGCCCTGCCGATCTCCGTGGCGGAAGGGAAGCAGCTCTTTCTGCGCCGGACGCCGGGCAAGCTGAAATCCGTGACGCAGGGCGCGCCGATCGATTACCGCGACGCCGTGCGCTTCACCGTGACCTCCGCGGATGCCCCGGACGACGTGACCTTCGAGATCGCGGCCTTCGGCGTGTACGATGCGGAGCCGGAATTCCCGGTCGAGACGCGGACCCTCGTCGACGAAATGGGGCAGAAAGCCCTCGCTGACTGGCCCGGCAAGACGAAATCCTTTGCGGAGATGGCTGCCCGGATGCATGAGGTCCTCGACGCGCCCGCTCCGACGAGGGAGGATGATGGCCGCTCGCGCTGGGGCGGGGATCTTTCCCTCCGGCTCACGAACGGCACGGGCTTCTTCACCCTCGAAAAATGGCAGGACCGCTGGCTTCTCGCCGATCCCGACGGGTACGCGTTCTTCTCGATGGGGCTGGACTGCGTGAACATCGACGGCGACGCCAATCTCGAGGGGATCCGCTCCCTTGCGGGCGAGCTCGACCCGGAATCCGCCGGATGGGTGCACGGGGAGTTCTTCTCGTGGCACCGTCACAATCTCTGGCGCGTGTTCGGGGACGATTACCTGGCAAAGTGGAAAGAGATGACCGCGCGCCGCATGGTTCACTGGGGCTTCAATACGGTCGCCTGCTGGTCGGACATCGCCTTCGCCGAAGAATACGACATCCCGCATGTGACGATCCTCTACGGCTATCCGAAGACGGAGACCTATATCTTCCGCGACTTCCCCGACACGCTCTCGCCGGAGTTCGCCGAAAACGCGAAGACGTGGGCGCGTCAGATGGAGCGGCACCGCGGAAAGGCATCCCTTATCGGCTATTTCCTCGGCAACGAGCCGCAGTGGGCGTTCGTGAACAACCTCAACATCGCGGCCTATGCGCTCGAATGCGAGAAATCCAGCTATTCCCGCCGCGCGCTCATCGACTTCATGCGGGAAAAGTACGGCACGATCGACGCCCTGAACGCCGAATGGGGCGCGGATTACGCCTCGTTCGCCGACATGGACCGCCCGGTCTCCACGCTCGGATTCACCGAAGGGGGCAAGCGGGCCCTCCGCGCCTTCTCCGAGATCATGATCCGTGAATACATCCGGGTGCCCTCCGAGGCGATCCGCGCGGTCGATCCGGATCACCTCAATCTCGGGATCCGGTACGCGTGGCTCTCGTCGAAGGAACTGGCGGCGGGCTCGGAATACACCGATGTGTTCAGCTTCAACTGCTATTCGATGGATCCCGTGCCGATGATCGAGAGCTTCTCCCGCCTCGTCGGCAAGCCGGTGATGATCGGCGAATTCCACTTCGGCGCGCTCGACCGCGGTTTGGACGCGACCGGGATCCGCGGCGTGACGAGCCAGCGTGAACGTGGACGCGCGTACCGCTATTACATGCAGCACGCAGCGGCGCATCCGATGTGCCTCGGCGCGCACTACTTCACGCTGAACGATCAGGCGTATCTCGGACGCTTCGACGGCGAGAACTACCAGATCGGGATCGTGGACGTGACGCAGCGCCCCTACGAGGACTTCGAGGAAGGGATCATCGAAACGCACCGCGAGATTTACGACATCGCGGAAGGGAAGCGTCCCGCCGACGCGGAGCCCGCCGAAGAGATCCCCGCGATCTTCTTCTGATCCTGCTTCATATTTATGCAGATTTATGCAAAAAATCAGAAAAAGTTTTCGATTCCCCTTGACAACCCGCATCCTCAGTGCTATAATATAACAAATTTCGGACCCGGGAGACTGCGATGAACCGCTTCACGTTTGCATACGCGTATTATTACTATTACTTCCTCGTAAAGTAATAGTGATTTGTGATGCAGACTGACCGAACGAACATCTGAGAATCTCAGACGGCTGCACGGAATCACACCCGTTGCAGCCGCTTTTTTTCTGGGATCCGTCCCTCATCCGTTCTCGCGGGAACAAAAAACAATCCGGAGGCTTTTATGCTGCTCAAAATTCTCTTCCTCATCCTGTTCTTTGCCGTCATGATCGGTGTCGGGTTCTACTGCCGCCGTCAGGCTTCGAGTGTCCACGGCTTCGTGCTCGGCGGACGCAACGTCGGTCCCTGGCTGACCGCCTTTGCCTACGGCACCTCGTACTTCTCCGCGGTCATCTTCATCGGATACGCCGGTCAGTTTGGCTGGCGGTTCGGCATCTCGACCACATGGGTCGGCATCGGCAACGCCGTCATCGGCTCGCTCCTCGCGTGGGTCATCCTCGGCCGCCGCACCCGCCTGCTCACCCAGAAGCTCGATTCCAGAACCATGCCCGACTTCTTCGGCAACCGCTTCGGATCGAATGCTCTCCGGATCGCGGCGTCGGTGATCGTCTTCATCTTCCTGATCCCCTACACCGCTTCTCTTTACAACGGCCTTTCCCGGCTGTTTGAATCCGCGTTCTCCATCGACTATATCTGGTGCGTCATCATCATGAGCGTTTTGACGGGCATCTATGTCATCGCGGGCGGCTACATGGCTACGGCGATCAACGACTTCATCCAGGGCCTCATCATGCTCATCGGCATCGTGCTCGTCATCGCCGCGGTTCTGAAGGACAACGGCGGCTTCATGGAAGCCCAGCGCGCCCTCTCGCAGATCCCGGCTGCCTCGAACGAAGGGCTGACAGGCGCGTTCACCTCCTTCTTCGGACCGGAACCGCTTGCTCTGCTCGGCGTCGTGCTCCTCACCTCCCTCGGCACGTGGGGCCTGCCCCAGATGGTCGGCAAATTCTATGCCATCAAGAGCGAGGGCGACATCTCGAAGGGCACCCTGATCTCCACGATCTTCGCGATCATCGTCGCCGGCGGCTGCTACTTCCTCGGCGGCTTCGGCAGACTCTACGCCGACGTCATCGACTACAACGGCTCCACGCCGATCTATGACAGCATCGTCCCGAAGATGCTCGAGAATCTCCCGAACATCGTCGTTGCGATCGTTATCGTGCTCGTCCTCTCCGCGTCCATGTCGACGCTTTCCTCGCTGGTCCTGACCTCCTCCTCCACGCTGACCCTCGACCTCATCGTCCCCGTCCGCGACAAGCAGGGAAAGAAGACGGAGCAGAAGTCCCAGATGCTCCTCATCCGCGTCCTCATCGTGTTCTTCATCGTCATCTCCGCCGCCCTTGCGATCGTGCAGGTCAAGTCCAGCGTGACCTTCATCGCGCAGCTCATGGGTATTTCGTGGGGCGCACTCGCCGGTGCCTTCCTCGCGCCGTTCCTGTACAGCCTGTATTGGAAGAAGGTCACGAAGGCGGCCGTGTGGGTCAGCTTCCTCTGCGGCGTCGGCATCATGTGCGCCGATATGTTCTGCAACTTCACGGGCCGCGTGTTCATCAACGCCTTCTTCGCCTCCCCGATCAACGCGGGCGTGCTCGCCATGGTCTGCGGACTGGTCCTCGTACCCATCGTCTCGCTCCTGACGCCGAAGCCGGATAAGGCCGCGGTCGACGAGATGTTCTCCTGCTATGAGCGCACCGTCGTCGTTCACACGACCACCGCGCTCGGCGAAGACGAGAAATAAACTTCCGAAAGAAACCCGGGAATCCGCTGCGATCCTCGGGTTTTTTGCGTCTTGTGCGCGGGATCATCTTGCAATCCGTCCGGTTTTGTGCTATACTGTGGATGACATGAGAACATCCGCATTTCCTATGCTGACAGGAGGAATCCTATGAAACGAACGTTTTGCCTTGTGCTTGCCGTCCTGCTCGCCGCCATGTCCCTCGCGGCCTGTTCCGAGAAGCCTTCCGATTCCCCGACGGATGCGATGACGCCCGGATCGGAGAACGAGACGGCCGAGATCCCGGAAACCGAAGAGACCGAGATCCCCGACAACCTCCCGGACGTCACCTACGACGGCTATACCTACCGCGTCGCATCCTATTCCGAGAAGATCGGCATCGAGGAGGAGACCGGCGAGGTCCTGAACGACGCGCTGTTCCGCCGCGACAAGGCCGTCGAAGAGCGGTTTGACATCATCCTCGAAGGCGTTGTCCATGATGATTACACCGCGGCGACCAATGCGGTCAAGCAGGCCGTCACCGCCGGGACGAACGACTTTGACTGCGCGTTCCTGCACATGGTCTCCGCCGCGGGCGCCGCATCCGCCGGGTATTTCTATTCCCTCGACGAGCTCGACGCCGTCGATCCGACCAAGCCGTGGTGGGACACCGACTGCGTGGACGCGTTCACCGTCGCCGGCCACATGAAGCTGATCTGCGGCATGCCGCTGCCGAACGCCATGCTCCGGTCCTCCTGCCTCGCCTTCAACAAGAACCGTTTCGACGATTATTCGATCGAGTATCCGTACGGGACGGTGGACGCCGGCGAATGGACCCTCGACGCCCTGTATGAGCTCACGAAGGACATGACCACCGACCTCGACGGCGACGGAAAGATCGTCGAAGCGAACGACTTCTTCGGCCTCACCTCGTGGTATCTCGACAGCCCGTATTCGTTCTACTACGGCGCGGGCGGCACCATCGTGACCAAGGACGCGGACGGCGTGCCGGTCGTCAACACGGACCTCGAATCGGCTACTGCGATCTACGAAAAGATCTACCGCGTCATCTATGAGAATCAGTCCAATTATCACACGGACATCAACAATTACCGGGAAGCCTACAACACCTTCCTGCAGGGGCGTGCCCTCTTCTGCGAGGCATCCCTCCTGCACTTCAAGGACGACGATTTCCGTGAAATGGAAGACGATTACGGCGTGCTCCCGATGCCGAAGTTCGACGCGGCGCAGAGCCAGTACATGAGCTTCGTCAACGGTGCGGCGTGCATGGTCGCAGTCCCGGCATCCGTGGAGAATCCGGAGCGCACGGGCATCCTGCTCGAAGGGATCGCGTCGGAATCCTGGCGCAACGTCCGCGAAGCGCTCTTTGAGATCACCGCCAAGTCAAAATCCTCCCGGGACGCCGATTCCACACGGATGATGGATCTGGTCATGGAGAACCGCGTCTTCGACCTCGGCTACTCCCACATGTACGACCAGGTGTACGTCCACTTTGTCCGCGATCTTCTCGCGTCTGGTTCCACCGAAGTCGCCTCGACGCTGCAGAGAAACCAGAAGGTCATCGACAAGGCCCTCGAGCGCATCATCAATGCTTACGAAAAGAACGGCTGATAATATCCTCCAAAACGAAAACCGGCATTTCCGCGATGCCGGTTTTTTGTATGCCCTTTGATTCAAAGATGATCTTCGTATCGCTCCGCCGTGATGATCCCGTCCTTCACGCGGAGGCGGCAGATCCGCGCGGTCCTGCGTTCGACGGTCTCTGCGTCATTCCCGGGCCGGAGGTCGCGCCCGTGATAGACGGCGTAGTATTCGTCCCTCCATTTCAGGACGGAGTGATGCCCGACGCCCTCCTCGAAGCCGTTTTTGATCATCACGGGATCGAACGCACCGTCCTTCGTGTGCTTGACGAAATCGACCTTCGCGAGATCGTCCTCCCGCGATTTCGCCGCCGCATAGCCGATGTGATAGGTGTCGTTCTCGTAGCACGCGCCGGAGTACATCACGTATTGCCAATCGCCCTCCCGGAACCAGAACGCGCCTTCGATCGTGTGCCAGTCGCGGCCGTCGCCGAAGCGGTTTCTCCGGAAGATCTCCTCGTCGAAGGTCGGGATCACGGCTTCTTTCGGGCAGCGCGCCGGGGTGACGGGATCGAGCAGGCGGTCGACGTACACGCGTGTGCCGATGCGTCCGTTTTCCGCCTGCCGGTTGTCCTCCGCATACCAGAGGAAGAGCCCGGCGGGCGTCTCGACGACGTGGGCGTCGATGGAAAAGCGGTCGAACAGACGGACGGGCGAGCCGAACGGGCCGAGCGGGGCTTTCGCCTGCATGACGTGCAGGTTTTCGAACGTCCCGGGCGTGTCGCAGGAGAAGTAGAGCCAGTAGGTATCTCCGATCTTGATGATGCACGGCGCCCAGTAGGCGTGACCGTCCGGGACCGACGCGACGACGCCCTCAAAGTTCCACAGCCCGAGCGGGGTGTCCGCGGAATAGGCCTCGACGCCGGTGCCCGCCGTGACATAGAGGTAGAAGCGGCCGCCGTCCTCGAAGATGAAGGGATCGGGCTGGCTGCGCACGCGGTTTTCGCCGAAATTCAGTTTCATGAGAAAAACTCCTTCCGATGCGGAACAGGTTTTCGACCTGATTATAGCATAGAGAAGGAGTTTTTGCAAGGGCTTATTTCCCGACGCCGCGGGCGGCCTGCTTGCGGTTGCGCCGCCAGAGCGGGTAGGTGAAGCAGAAGCCGAGGTAGGGCGGGACGGCGCATGTCACGATCTCCGCGTCCGTGAAGATCGCGGTGAGAAGCCCCGCGACAAACAGCACGGCGAAGACGGCGGACAGCCAGAAGAGCAGGGAGAGGCGGATCGAGCGCCAGTTTTTCATATCATCAGATCCTTTCGTCGGCGGGGGAGGGTCATGCCGGGTCCCCGTCCTCCCAGAAGAGCTCGTCGAGGGTTTTGCCGAGGACGCGGCAGATCGCGATACAGAGCTTGATCGTCGGGTTGTAGTCCCCCTTTTCGATCGCGTTGATCGTCTGCCGGG